>NZ_JBBYHU010000008.1:0-135519 GCF_038289905.1 Flavobacterium flavipallidum
CATCACACTATAAAAGAAAACCCCGTTTTTGACTCCTTTTGAGCAATTTCGGGGTTTGTTTCTTCTAATATAATACCTATTTTTATGAAAAACAATAGATTGAGGTATTATGAATATGCCTACCAAAACTGGATTTCCTCGCTTAATAATTAACTAAATATGATAAAATTTGAGAAGTGGCAACATATCAATTAAGTATTAAACAATTTTGCAAAAACAGGAAGCTAAAATTTCAAAAAAAAGACAATTACTTGACATCATAAAAAAAGGCTTCACTGAAGATTTCAGCAAAGCCTTTTTCATAATTAACAATTGTAATTTTTTAATAAGCATTAACGATTGCTTCTTTTTTCCAATTTTTAACTGAAGCAATTTTATTATTTGAGTAATCTACTTCACTTAGTGTTGCAAATCCTTTATCACTCGCATCAGTCCAGAAAAACCATTTTCCGACTTTTTTACCATTTTGATATTCTGCAATGGCTATTTTATTACCGTTTTCATCATATGAAACCCAAGTACCTTCCAGTTTCCCGTTTTTAAAGAAACCAACCTGTTGCACTTGACCATTTTCATAAAAATAAGTTGCTTTTACTTTTTTTCCAAATGGCTCTAAAACTGGTTTTGTATCTTGTGCAAAAATAACGCCTGTGAATAATACTGCTACTAAAATGATAAACTTTTTCATATCTCTATTTTTTTAATTATTTATTTACTATATATCAAAATTATGAACAATATTTACATTAAAAAAACATTTTGGTAACAATTTCATAACATAACTAAAAACTTAACATTAGAATTAAAAAAGAAGTTTTTTCTTATAAAAAATACCGTTTATTGGCAATATTTACCACCCAAAACGCATTAACCTGGAAAATAAAAAATAGTAGCCCGAAAAAAAAGGCTATATAATAAGTACAATTTGAATAAAATTAATAATTAGTCCTAAATTTGCAGCGCAATAAAAAGCAAAAAAATCTAAAAATTACAACATGTATAGAAGTCATAACTGTGGCGAATTAAACGCCTCACACATAAACTCAGAAGTAACACTTGCGGGTTGGGTTCAAAAATCTCGTGATAAAGGATTCATGAATTGGGTAGATTTAAGAGACCGTTATGGAATAACACAATTAATTTTTGACGAAAGTCGTACAGAAAAATCAGTTTTTGAATTAGCTAAGACTTTAGGGCGTGAATTTGTGATCCAAGTTAAAGGAACTGTAATTGAGCGTGAAGCTAAAAACAAAAATATTCCAACAGGAGATATTGAAATATTAGTATCCGAGTTAAATATATTGAACAGTGCTTTGACGCCACCTTTTACAATTGAAGACGAAACAGACGGAGGTGAAGACATTCGAATGAAATATCGTTACCTTGATATTAGAAGAAATCCAGTAAAAAATAGCTTGTTGTTCCGTCACAAAGTTGCGATGGAAGTACGTAAATATTTATCTGATTTGGAATTCTGCGAAGTAGAAACACCTTATTTGATTAAATCGACTCCGGAAGGAGCTCGTGATTTCGTGGTACCTAGCCGTATGAACGAAGGCCAGTTTTATGCTTTACCACAATCGCCACAAACCTTCAAACAATTGTTGATGGTAGGTGGAATGGATAAATATTTCCAGATTGTAAAATGTTTCCGCGATGAGGATTTGCGTGCCGACCGCCAGCCTGAGTTTACACAAATTGACTGCGAAATGGCATTTGTGGAACAGGAAGATGTTTTAAATATTTTTGAAGGATTGACACGTCATTTGTTAAAAGAATTAAAAGGAATTGAAGTAGATAAATTTCCACGTATGACTTACGAGCATGCGATGAAAACCTACGGAAATGATAAGCCGGATATTCGTTTTGGGATGGAGTTTGGTGAATTGAATGCCTTTGCTCAACACAAAGAATTTTCTGTTTTCAATACAGCCGAATTAGTTGTAGGTATAGCTGTTCCTGGAGCTGGCAACTATACCAGAAAAGAAATAGATGCATTAATTGACTGGGTAAAACGTCCTCAAGTGGGTGCCAGTGGAATGGTGTATGTAAAATACAACGAAGACGGTACTTTAAAATCGTCGGTGGATAAATTCTACGATCAGGAAGATTTGACTAATTGGGCAAAAGCAACCGGAGCTAAAGCTGGTGACATGATTTTTGTACTTTCAGGTCCTGCAAATAAAACAAGAGCACAATTAAGTGCTTTACGTATGGAGTTAGCTACTAGATTAGGATTGCGTAATCCTGAAGTTTTTGCTCCATTATGGGTTGTGGATTTCCCATTATTGGAGTTTGACGAAGAAAGTGGTCGTTATCATGCAATGCACCATCCGTTTACTTCTCCAAAGCCGGAAGATATTGCATTATTAGAAACAAATCCGGGAGAAGTTCGTGCCAATGCTTATGATATGGTGTTGAACGGAAACGAAATTGGAGGTGGTTCTATTCGTATTCACGATAAAGAAACACAACAATTGATGTTTAAATATTTAGGTTTCTCTGAAGAAGAAGCAAAAGCGCAATTCGGATTCCTAATGGATGCATTCCAGTTTGGAGCGCCACCACATGGAGGTTTGGCTTTTGGATTAGACAGATTAGTGGCTATTTTAGGTGGCCAGGAAACTATTCGTGATTTCATTGCGTTTCCTAAAAACAACTCTGGAAGAGACGTGATGATTGATGCTCCTTCGGCTATTGACACCGCTCAATTACAGGAGTTACACATACAATTAGATTTATAATAAAAGTCTTCCTAAAAGCCTTGAATACACTGTAAATCAATTATTTTAATAAAAATATTGCTATTAATCGTTTTCGTATACTTTTAAACATTACATTTGTGATATTATAAATTATTATTACAATTACAATGCGTACAGGTAAAGTTAAATTTTTCAATGAATCAAAAGGTTACGGATTCATTACAGACGAAGAAACAGGAAAAGACATTTTTGTTCATGCTTCAGGAATCAACGCGGAAGAATTACGCGAAGGTGACAGAGTGAGTTACGAAGAAGAAGAAGGAAGAAAAGGAAAAGTTGCTGCTAAAGTTGCAGTAATCTAAACAAAATAGTTTTTTGTTACGAATGCTTAAAAGCGTCCCGATTGTTTCGGGACGCTTTTTTTTTGTGCTAATTCTTAAAAATTTATAAAATTTTAAGAAATACATAATTAGCTTATTTATAATGATTAAAAACTACAAAAAAATCTCTAAAAAGCCATAACTAATTATTGTATTAAACTTGTGATTTATAACATTGACAACTATCTTTGTGACTTATTTTAGCGAAATTTTATTATTATGCAAACAGAACAATTCAATTATTTACCAATTTTAATGCAAGCATTACTTGCCATTGGCTTTGTAGTTGCAACTATCTTGATTTCAGGCAAACTTGGTCCTAAAAGAAAATCTGATATAAAAGATAAAAATTTTGAGTGTGGAATTGAGTCTATCGGGAATGCCCGTATTCCTTTTTCGGTAAAATATTTCCTTGTTGCTATTTTGTTTGTTTTGTTTGATGTTGAGGTGATTTTCCTTTATCCATGGGCTATTAATTTCAAAGAATTAGGCTTGGAAGGAATGTTCAAAATGTTAATTTTCATGGCTTTACTTTTAGTTGGTTTTTTCTATATCATCAAAAAGAAAGCTTTAGAATGGGAATAAATCTCCTAACCCCTAAAGGGGAAAAGAAGTTTGAAATTAAAAAATATTTTAAATATAAGTTGTGAACTCATAACTCATAACTCATAATTTTTATAAAATGAGTAATTCAAAAGTAAATATGGTTGCCCCTCCGGAAGGTGTTGTTGGAGAAGGTTTTTTTGCAACAAAATTGAATGATGTTGTAGGTTTGGCTCGTGCTAATTCACTTTGGCCTTTACCTTTTGCAACTTCTTGTTGTGGTATTGAATTTATGGCTACTATGGCCTCTCATTATGATTTAGCGCGTTTTGGTTCTGAACGTGTAAGTTTTTCTCCTCGCCAGGCTGATATGTTATTAGTAATGGGGACTATTTCTAAAAAAATGGCTCCTATTTTACGTCAGGTTTATGAGCAAATGTCAGAACCAAGATGGGTAATTGCTGTGGGAGCTTGTGCTTCATCAGGAGGTGTTTTTGATACCTATTCTGTACTACAGGGAATTGACAAAGTGATTCCGGTTGATGTTTATGTGCCTGGTTGTCCGCCAAGACCGGAACAAATTGTAGATGGTGTGATGAAATTGCAAGAATTGGTTAAATCAGAATCTGTAAGAAGAAGAAGTTCACCGGAGTACCAAGAATTATTAGCTTCTTATAATATCAAATAAAAATGGCATTAGAAAATACAGCTATTCAAGAAAAATTAACAGAAACCTTCACAGGCGATGTTTTTAATTTTCAACAGGAAAGAGATATTTTTTCTTTTGAAATCAATGCTAAAAACAACACAGCTATCATTTTATTCTTAAAAAACGATCCTGAATTACGTTTTCACTTTTTAACCGATTTGTGTGGAATTCATTATCCTGATAATCCGGTTGAAAAACAATTTGCTGTAGTTTATCATATGCACAATTGGTATGAAAACAAGCGAATCCGAATCAAAGCTTTTCTTAATGGTGAAAACCCGGAAATAAAAACAGTTTCTAATGTTTTCCTAACCGCTAACTGGATGGAAAGAGAAACCTATGATTTCTTTGGGGTAAACTTTATTGGACATCCACAATTGAAACGTATTTTGAATATGGATGAAATGGTTTCTTTTCCAATGCGTAAAGAATTTCCAATGGAAGACGGAGGAAGAACGGATAAAGACGACCGTTTCTTTGGTAGAACAGTAGATAATTGCTAAAAAAACAATATATAATTTTTCACATTCTATAAATGTCAGAACTATTATTACCACCAGAGCATCGCTATGCTAAAATTATAAAAGAGCGCCAAAATGAAGACGGGAGCGAGCTTTCTATCTTAAATTTAGGCCCTACTCACCCTGCTACTCACGGTATTTTTCAAAATATCCTGTTGATGGACGGAGAGCGTATTTTGGATGCTGAACCAACTATTGGTTACATTCACCGTGCGTTTGAAAAAATTGCCGAAAATCGCCCTTTCTATCAAATTACACCACTTACGGATCGTATGAATTATTGCTCCTCTCCTATTAATAATATGGGTTGGTGGATGACTTTGGAAAAATTGTTAAATATTGAAGTTCCTAAACGTGCGCAATATTTAAGAGTTATCGTAATGGAATTGGCACGTATTACCGATCACCTGATTTGTAATTCGATTTTAGGAGTTGATACAGGAGCTTATTCTGGTTTCCTATATGTTTTCCAATTCAGAGAAAAAGTATATGAAATCTACGAAGAAATATGTGGTGCCCGTTTGACTACTAACATGGGTAGAATAGGTGGTTTTGAAAGAGACTGGTCACCAAAAGCATTTGAATTATTAAATACATTTTTGGAAGAATTTCCGGTTGCCTGGAAAGAATTTGAAAACTTATTCGAAAGAAACAGAATTTTCATTGACAGAACGGTTAATGTAGGTGCAATTTCAGCTGAAAAAGCGATGGCTTACGGTTTTACAGGACCTAATTTACGTGCTGCTGGTGTTGACTATGATGTTCGTGTAGCACAACCATACAGCTCTTACGAAGATTTTGATTTCAAAATCCCGGTTGGAAAATCAGGAGATACTTATGACCGTTTTTGTGTTCGAAATGCAGAAGTTTGGGAGAGTTTAAGTATTATTCGTCAGGCATTAGATAAAATGCCGGAAGGAAATGAATACCATGCCGATGTGCCAGATTATTATTTGCCTCCTAAAGAGGATGTTTACCACAATATGGAATCTTTAATCTACCATTTCAAAATTGTGATGGGAGAAGTTCCGGTACCGGTTGCCGAAATTTACCATCCTGTAGAAGGAGGAAATGGAGAAATCGGGTTTTATTTGGTAACAGACGGAAGCAGAACACCATACAGACTTCACTTTAGAAGACCTTGTTTTATATACTACCAAGCTTATCCGGAAATGATCAAAGGAGCATTATTATCTGATGCTATTGTTATTTTATCCAGTTTAAATGTAATTGCCGGAGAATTAGACGCATAAATTATGGAACGCACACATCACAAACAAGAAATAAATATGACTGAAACTTTGATAACTCGCATTAATGAGTTAATCAGTCATTATCCTGCAGACAAGAAAAAGTCGGCTTTATTACCTGTGCTACATGAGGTTCAAGATGCACATGATAACTGGCTAAGTGTTGAATTGATGGATAAAGTAGCCGAGATTTTAGAAATTCTACCTATCGAAGTATATGAAGTAGCCACTTTTTACACCATGTTCAACCTAAAACCAATTGGGAAATACATGTTTGAATTTTGTCAAACTTCTTGCTGTTGTTTAAGAGGAACAGAAGATTTGATGGATTATACCTGTGAAAAATTAGGCGTAGGCATTGGCGAAACAACTCCTGATGGCTTATTTGAAGTTAGAGGTGTAGAATGCTTAGGTGCTTGTGGGTATGCTCCTATGATGCAGTTGGGTGATTTTTACAAAGAGCATTTGACAAAAGAAAAAATCGATCAGTTAATTGCTGATTGTCGAGATAACAAAATAATATTACACGATAAATAAGATGTCACAAAAAATATTATTAGACAAAATCAACGTTCCAGGAATTAAAACCTACGAAGTTTACCGTCAACACGGTGGATATGCTTCAGTAGAAAAAGCCCTGAAATCGATGACACCTGATGAAGTAGTGGAAGAAGTGAAGAAATCAGGACTTAGAGGTCGTGGTGGTGCAGGTTTCCCTGCCGGAATGAAATGGAGTTTTATCGATAAAAAATCAGGAAAACCAAGACATTTGGTTTGCAATGCCGACGAATCAGAACCGGGAACTTTCAAAGACCGTTATTTAATGGAATTCATTCCTCACTTATTGATTGAAGGGATGATTACTTCCAGTTTTGCTTTAGGAGCTAACCGTTCGTATATCTACATTCGCGGCGAATACATGTGGGTTTTTAAAATATTAGAAAGAGCCATTGCTGAAGCAAAAGCAGCTGGGTGGTTAGGGAAAAATATTTTAGGAACAGGTTATGACTTAGAATTACACATTCACTGTGGAGCTGGAGCATATATCTGTGGAGAAGAAACTGCTTTGATTGAATCTTTGGAAGGAAAAAGAGGAAATCCAAGAATTAAACCACCATTTCCTGCTGTTTCAGGACTTTGGGCTAACCCAACAGTGGTAAACAATGTTGAAACTATCGCAGCAGTGCCTTGGATTGTAAACAATTCAGGTGATGATTATGCTAAAATAGGTGTTGGTCGTTCTACAGGAACTAAATTAATTTCTGCTTCAGGAAATATTAAAAATCCTGGTGTTTACGAGATTGAGTTAGGTTTGTCAGTTGACGAATTCATGAATTCTGATGAATATTTGGGAGGAATGAGTTCAAACCGACCTTTGAAAGCCTTAGTTCCGGGAGGTTCTTCGGTGCCTATCTTACCAGCTGATTTAATTTTTAAAACAGCTAATGGTGAAGACCGTTTGATGACTTATGAATCTTTAAGTGACGGAGGTTTCGCAACGGGTTCGATGTTAGGTTCAGGAGGATTTATTGTGTATGATGATACCGCTTGTATTGTACGTAATACATGGAATTTCTCTCGTTTTTATCACCATGAATCTTGTGGACAATGTACACCTTGTCGTGAAGGAACAGGTTGGTTAGAAAAAGTTTTATGGCGTATTGAAAATGGTCAGGGACGTGAAGAAGACATTGATTTGTTATGGAGTATCCAAAGCAAGATTGAAGGAAACACCATCTGTCCTTTGGGAGATGCCGCATCATGGCCTGTAGCAGCAGCTATTCGTCATTTTAGAGAGGAATTTGAATACCATGTTCGTTTCCCGGAAAGAATTAAAAACAGAGATCATTTTGTAAACGAACCATTTGAGAAAGTAAGACATTTGGTAGCGAAACAAACAGTATAAAGTTGATAGTTGATAGTTGATAGCGATAAGCAGCAAACTAACAACACATAAACAACAACTATAAAAATATGAAAGTAACAATAGACGGTCAAGAAATTGAAGTAGCACCGGGAACCACAATCCTGCAGGCTGCCCGTATGATAGGTGGAGAATCAGTTCCACCAGCCATGTGCTATTATTCTAAACTGGAAAAAACGGGAGGTAAATGCCGTTGCTGCTTAGTAGAAGTTGCTAAAGGTAGCGATGCCGACCCAAGACCAATGCCTAAATTGATGGCATCCTGTGTAACCGGATGTATGGATGGGATGGAAGTGAATAGTAAAAATTCGGAGCGTGTACGTGAAGCGCGTCAATCAGTAACTGAATTTTTATTAATCAATCACCCATTAGATTGTCCTATTTGCGATCAGGCAGGAGAATGTGATTTACAGGATTTAAGTTTTGAACACGGTAAATCTAAAACCCGTTTTATCGAAGAAAAAAGAACTTTTGAGCCTGAAGATATAGGTCCGAATATTCAATTGCACATGAACCGTTGTATTTTGTGTCAGCGTTGTGTTGCAGTTGCTGATCAGTTAACTGATAATCGTGTTCATGGAGTTCTAGACCGTGGAGATCATGCTAATATTTCGACTTGTATTTCTAAAGCAATTGACAATGAGTTTTCAGGAAACATGATTGATGTATGTCCTGTGGGAGCTTTAACAGATAAAACATTCCGTTTTAAATCGAGAGTTTGGTTTAACAAACCTTTTAATGCGCACAGAGAATGTACTACACCTGGATGTTGTGGAAAAACAACCGTTTGGATGTTTGGAAATGAAATTCAGAGAGTTACCGGAAGAAAAGACCAATACCACGAAGTAGAAGGTTTTATATGTAATACTTGTCGTTTCGACAAAAAAGAAGTCTCTGACTGGGTGATTGAAGGACCAAGAAAATTTGATAAAGATTCGGTTATCAATCAAAACAACTATACCCGCGAAATGGACACTGTTCATATCGCTACTGAAGAAGGTATCTTGAAAGGAAGAGCCCAAGACCGTAAAAAAATCAGTATGACGGCCATTCCTTTAAACAAAGAAGAGCAAGAAGAATTTAACAATGGTAATCTATAAAAAATGGACAGTACAATTATTATAGAAAAAAGCATTATCATCTTAGTAGTCTTTGCCATTACCATGGTTATGGCTATGTATTCTACACTTGCTGAACGTAAAATTGCTGCCTGGTTGCAAGACCGTATTGGTCCTAACAGAGCCGGAAAAGGCGGAATTTTACAACCATTGGCAGATGGTATGAAATTATTTGCTAAAGAAGAATTTGAACCGAATACTCCTAATAGATTTTTATTCTACGTAGGGCCAGCAATCGCCATGAGTACGGCTTTAATGACCAGTGCTGTAATTCCATGGGGCGATCATTTTCATTTATTTGGAAGAGATATTATTTTGCAGGCTTCGGATATTGACAATGCGATGTTGTACATTTTTGCTATCCTTTCTATTGGTGTATACGGAATCATGATTGGAGGATGGGCATCAAATAACAAATTCTCTTTGATGGGTGCTGTTCGTGCAGGATCTCAAATGGTTTCTTACGAAATTGCCATGGGATTATCCATCATTGCTTTATTGATGATGACAGGTTCATTAAGTTTGAGAGAAATTAGCCTACAACAGGAAGGTTTACACTGGAATGTGTTTTACCAACCACTTTCTTTTCTAATCTTTTTGATTTGTTCTTTTGCAGAGACCAACAGAACGCCTTTTGACTTAGCGGAATGTGAAAGTGAATTAATTGGAGGTTATCACACAGAATATTCTTCAATGAAAATGGGATTTTACTTATTTGCTGAATATGCAAGTATGTTTATCTCATCAACCATTTTGGCTGTATTATTCTTTGGAGGTTATAATTACCCAGGAATGAGTTGGGCAGTTGAAAACTGGGGAGTTAATATTGCTAATGTAATTGGAATTGGAGTTTTATTTGCAAAAATCTGTTTCTTCATTTTCTTTTACATGTGGGTTCGATGGACAATTCCTAGATTCAGATACGATCAATTGATGCATTTGGGATGGAGAATCTTAATTCCGTTGTCTATTTTGAATATCATGATTACGGGAGTTGTAATTTTAAGACACGAATTACTAGCATTTCTGGGATTTTAATTAGCTAAGATGGCTAGCCCTGATTGAAGCGGCATCCTTTTATAAAGCGATAGCGAAATAAAAGATACAGCGGAAAGCAGGAAAAGCTTCAAATAAAAATAAAAAAGATGTCAATAGAAACCATATCCTTATCGGGAAGAAAAATGCAAGTCTCTAACAAAGAGATGAGCTTTTTAGAGCGTTTATATCTTGTTGCGATTGTAAAAGGATTAATTATTACACTAAAACACTTGTTTTCGAGAAAGGTTACGATTCAGTATCCGGAACAAGAAAGAACAAGAAGTACGGTTTATCGTGGTCAACACATGTTGAAGCGTGACGAACAAGGTCGTGAGAATTGTACGGCTTGTGGATTATGTGCTTTATCATGTCCGGCAGAAGCGATCACAATGAAAGCTGCGGAACGTAAAGCCAATGAAAAACATTTGTACCGTGAGGAAAAATACGCGGAGATTTATGAAATCAATATGTTGCGTTGTATTTTTTGCGGACTTTGTGAAGAGGCTTGTCCTAAAGATGCAATTTATTTGACTACTTCAAAAGTATTAGTTCCTTCAAGCTATGACAGAGAAGATTTTATTTTTGGAAAAGACAAATTAGTGATGCCTTTAGAAATGGCTATCAAGAATACTCAACTTAAAAATGCTAACTAAATGATACATATTCCTGATTTTGCTCACGCAACAACCATACAAATTGTATTTTGTGTACTAGCCTTTATCACGGTGATTACCGCTTTTTTAGCTATTTTTAGTAGAACTCCTATTCATAGTGCGCTTTATTTAGTGATTTGCTTTTTCTCTATAGCAGGGCATTATTTATTATTAAACGCACAGTTTTTGGCTATTGTTCATATAATAGTCTATTCTGGTGCAATTATGATTTTATTCTTATTCACACTGATGTTGATGAATTTGAATAAACAAAATGAAGTTCATAAACCTCGTATTACGAGACTTGGCGCGATTGTTTCTTTTTGCTTAATCTGCATTGTTTTGATTTTAGTATTTATTAATTCAAAACCTATCGAAGGTGAATACATTGCTACCGGTGAAGATTTCCAATCTATAAAAGTTTTAGGAAATGTGTTGTTGAATGAATACATGGTTCCTTTTGAATTTGCTTCTATCCTATTGTTAATAGCAATGATTGGAGTAGTATTATTGTCTAAAAAAGAAAAAACGGATAAATAAAATGACTAATATTTTAAATGAAATAGGCATTGAAAATTATATTTTCCTTTCTGTAATACTTTTTTGTATTGGAGTATTTGGAGTATTATACAGAAGAAATGCTATTATCGTATTTATGTCGATTGAGATCATGCTGAATGCTGTAAACTTATTGTTTGTAGCTTTTTCAACTTATCATCAGGATGCACAAGGACAAGTTTTTGTATTCTTCTCTATGGCCGTAGCTGCTGCGGAAGTTGCTGTAGGTCTGGCTATTCTGGTTTCGATTTTTAGAAATTTAGGTTCGATTGATATTAATAATTTAAAAAACTTAAAAGGATAAACGATAATGAATACGAATTTAGCTTTACTCTTATTATTAGCTCCTCTTTTAGGGTTTTTATTTAATATTTTCTTTGGAAAAAATATTGGCAAAACAGCTTCAGGTGTTGTAGGAACGCTTACTGTAGTTTTATCGTTTGCGCTTACACTTTGTTTCTTTTCAAAAATAAACATCGATCAACAACCTATTAACATTAAAGTATTTGATTGGATTCAGATTAGTAATTTCAGAGTAGATTTTGGTTTCCTTTTAGATCAATTATCTGTATTGTGGTTGCTTTTTGTTACAGGTATTGGTTCGCTGATTCACCTCTACTCTATCAGCTACATGCATGATGATGAAAATATGCATAAGTTTTTTGCTTATTTAAACTTGTTCATCTTCTTCATGATTACATTAGTCGTAGGAAGCAACTTATTAGTATTATTCATAGGTTGGGAAGGTGTTGGACTTTGTTCTTACCTGCTTATTGGATTTTGGCATAAAAATCAGGAATACAACGATGCTGCTAAAAAAGCTTTCATCATGAACCGTATTGGGGATTTAGGATTATTAATTGGTATATTTATCATCGGTTCTTTATTCTCGACTTTAGATTATACTACTTTAAAAACAGCCATTGCTTCTTCAAGTAATTTAGATTTATCTATGATTTCTTTGGCAGCATTTGCATTGTTTATTGGAGCTTGTGGTAAATCAGCTCAAATCCCATTGTATACTTGGTTGCCTGATGCAATGGCAGGACCTACTCCGGTTTCGGCATTGATTCACGCGGCGACAATGGTAACAGCAGGTATCTTTATGATTACCAGGTTGAATTTTATTTTTGATTTAGCGCCGGAAGTTCAAAACTTCATTGCGATTATTGGAGCGGTAACTTCATTAGTAGCTGCTACAATTGCTTTAGTACAAACGGATATCAAGAAAGTTTTAGCTTATTCAACAGTATCTCAATTGGGATTAATGTTCTTAGCATTAGGGTTTGGTGCTTATGAAGTAGCTGTATTCCACGTAATCACACATGCTTTCTTCAAAGCTTGTTTATTCTTGGGTTCTGGATCAGTAATACATGCTTTACACGGAGAACAAGACATGCGCAGAATGGGTGGTTTGAAAAAAGTGATGGGAATTACTTTTATTACCTTTTTAATTTCTTCTTTGGCTATTTCAGGAATTCCTCCGTTTTCAGGGTTTTTCTCCAAAGATGAAATCTTAATGACTGCTTATCAAAATGACATAGCTCTTTGGGTGATTGCTTCGCTAGCTTCGTTAATGACTGCTTTTTATATGTTCCGATTGTTGTATTTAACCTTCTTTAATGATTTTAGAGGAACAGAAAAACAAAAAAGTCATTTACATGAAAGTCCGACTTTAATAACTTTTCCATTGATTGTTTTGGCAATTTTAGCAGCGGTTGGAGGTTTAATTAGCATGCCTACGAATAGTTGGTTAAATGGCTACTTAGCACCTTTATTTTCAAAAGAAGCGCACGAAGCGCATCATTTTGGAACACAGGAATACACTTTAATGGGAATTGCTGTTTTGGGTGGATTAATCGGAATTGCAATTGCTTTCGTAAAATACATCAAGCAAAAACAAGTTCCTGCTGAAGATACTGAGATTACGGGTATTGCTAAAGTGCTTTACAATAAATATTATGTAGATGAGATTTACGACGCGATCTTTGTTAATAGTATCAATGTATTATCAAGATTCTTTAGAGATTATGTAGAAACTGGAATATCTGCATTTGTGTTTGGATTAGGAAAAGTAACCAATGAATTGAGTTACCAAGGAAAGAGATTTCAAACAGGAAGTATCGGTTTCTACCTGTTTGTATTTGTTTTGGGACTTTGCAGTATTGTAACTTATTTATTTTTAGCTCAATAATTTTTTATCATGAACGTATCACTACTATTAATTATACTTCTTGTTGGCGCATTTGCTACTTATTTTGCTGGCGATAAATTAGCTTCAAAAGTGGCTTTGTTATTCAGCTTAGTTGCTTTTGGATTTTCAATTGCCTTATTGAATGCTTATAATGCAGGTGAAAATATTAGTTTCTTTAAATTATGGATTAATAAACCTGATATAACTTTTACTTTATCGGCTGACGGTTTATCATTAATTATGTTATTGTTAACTACTGCTTTAACACCATTAATTATTTATTCCTCTTTTGGTAACGAATATAAAAATGCCAAATCATTTTATGCTTTGATATTGTTTATGTCGTTTGCAATGACTGGAACTTTCTTAGCTTCTGATGGACTTTTGTATTATATTTTCTGGGAATTATCGTTGATTCCTATTTATTTTATTGCTTTAATTTGGGGGAATGGAGATACCGAAGAACGTAAAAAGGCGGTGGTGAAATTCTTTATTTACACTCTTGCCGGTTCTTTATTTATGCTAATTGCATTTGTGTATTTGTACCTAATGACCGGAAGTTTCTTAGTTGAAAATTTGTATAAAGCTGGATTAAGCAGAACAGAACAATTCTGGATTTTCTGGGCTTTCTTCCTGGCTTATGCTATTAAAATTCCAATTATTCCATTTCATAGCTGGCAGGCTCAGGTGTATCAAAAAGCACCAACAGTGGGAACAATGTTACTTTCGGGTATCATGTTGAAAATGGGATTGTATAGTGTCATTCGTTGGCAAATTCCGACAACTCCAATTGCTTCAAAGACATACTTACCAATTCTTATTGGATTTGGAATCGCTGGTGTTATCTATGGTTCAATTGTAGCTTTACGCCAAAAAGATTTGAAAAAATTATTGGCTTATTCTTCATTAGCTCACGTAGGATTGATTGCTGCCGGTTGTTACACCTTAAATACTGATGGATTAAGAGGTGCTGTTTTACAAATGCTGGCTCACGGATTTGTAGTTGTTGGTTTGTTCTTTGCTGCTGAAATCATTTACAGAAGATTTGAAACAAGAACTATTGCTGATATGGGAGGAATTCGTTCTCAAGCTCCAAAATTTGCTTCATTATTTATGATTTTAGTTTTGGCTTCTGTAGCATTACCAACAACATTTAACTTTGTGGGTGAGTTCACGGTTCTATACAGTTTGTATCAAATTAATTTATGGTATGCTTTATTAGGAGGAACAACTATTATCTTAGGAGCTTATTATATGCTTAAAATGTACCAACAAGTTATGCTAGGAGAAACCAACGCAAAAGTATTCCCTGATGTGAGTTTGCATGAAACTGTCGTTTTAGTAATCATCATTGCCGTAATTTTCATTTTTGGCTTGTACCCAAAACCAATTAATGATTTGATTACTCCTTCATTAGATCAAATAATAAGAGTTTTATATAAAATACAATAGGTACCGACTATTTTTAATATCAGGTGTATATCCTGAATCACAAGAAAATATATGAATACATTAATAGCTATAATAGGGTTAGGTGTTTTAAGCCTTATATTTGAAATTTTTGAAGCTAGGAAAGCGATTGTTCCGGTTGTAGTGCTTGGATTATTGGCAATACTTGGATTAGACATATCCGAATATAATGCGCCGGTGGCTTTTTACTATAATAATATGATTGTTGTAGGGAAATATTCTGCTGCTTTTTCTGCATTGTTTATCATACTCACTATTTTTTTAGTGACTTTGGGTCATAAATTTTATGAAAATCGTCAGTCCAAACTTTCTGATTTCATTGCAATCAAAATTTTTATGCTTGCAGGTGCTGTTGCTATGGTTTCCTTCGGAAATTTAGCGATGTTCTTTTTGGGAATTGAAGTGTTATCTATTGCTCTTTATATTTTAGCTTCTAGTAATCGTACCAGTATCAAAAGTAATGAGGCAGGTTTAAAGTATTTCCTGATGGGATCTTTTGCTTCAGGGATTATTCTTTTTGGAATCTGTTTGATTTACGGAGCTATGGGAAGTTTTGATATTATTGAAATCAGTGAATTATCTCATTCAGCCGAATTGCCTATTTGGTTCCCTATTGGAATTGTATTATTGTTCATTGGTATGCTTTTCAAAATTGCTGCTGTACCTTTCCATTTCTGGGCACCGGATGTTTACGAAGGTTCCCCAGCTTTAACTACTGCTTTGATGAGTACTTTGGCTAAAGTGGTGGCTGTAGCTACTTTGTATAAATTGGTTAAAACGATGAATGCCGATATTTCTCCTGCGTTCCAGTTAGTGATTATTATTGTTTCTATGGCCTCTATGACTGTAGGTAACATTATGGCTTTACGCCAAATAAACGTAAAACGTATGTTAGCGTTTTCAGGTATTTCACACGCCGGATTTATGTTGATGACTTTGTTGAGCGCTGAAAAATCAGCAGGAACTTTGTTGTATTATACTTCGGCTTATGCATTAGCCGGAATTGCTGCTTTTACAGTGATTCTTTATGTTTGTAAAACAAGAGAGAATGAAGATATTACTAACTTTCATGGTTTAGGAAAAAACAATCCATTGATGGCTGCTGTTTTAACGGCTTCATTATTGTCAATGGCTGGAATTCCAATTTTTGGAGGATTCTTCGCTAAATTGTTTTTATTTACTCAAACAATCCAGGCAGGCTTCATTGCCTTGGTTATAGTAGCAGTAATTAATTCAATCATCAGTGTGGGGTATTATTTCAAATTAATCTTAGCCATGTACACCAAAGAACCTAATGAGGCAGCAATTCCAACTTCGAAAATTTATTATGTAGTAGCTATAATAGCAATTGCTTTAAATATTGCACTAGGTTTCTTCCCTTCTGTTGTTTTAGACTTGTTGTAATCAATCATTGAAAATATACTTTAAGCCATCAAGATTCGTTTTGATGGCTTTTTTATTTTTAAAAGATTCTATCTTCTTGAGTTCCTAATAAAAACTTAAAAATGAATAACTTCAAAACACAATTAGTAAATTTGTATATACAAATAAATTTAAGTAATGGAAAACAAGCTTAAAATACAAATCTGGTCTGACATCATGTGTCCATTTTGTTATATCGGGAAAAGAAGACTCGAAAATGCATTAGATCAGTTTGGACATAAAGATATTATAGAAATAGAATGGAAAAGCTTTCAATTAGATCCTTATTTTGTTGCTAGTGAAGACGATAATTTAGCTGATCATCTTGCAGATAAATATCAAAAAGATAGAGAATGGGCTAATGAAGCCTTAGCATCTACCACTCAGAACGCAGCCAGCGTAGGTTTAGAATTTCACTTTGAAAAGGCAATTATGGCCAATTCTTTAAATGCACATCGTTTATTGCATTTGGCTAAAAAACAACAATTAGGTTCTGAGCTAAAAGAATTACTTTTTAAGGCTTATTTTACCGATGGTAAAGATGTTAATGACGAAGAAACACTTCAAAAACTAGGACAGCAAGCTGGACTTGATTCTGAAAGTATCACTTTGGCTCTAAATTCAAATGCCTTTACTGATGAAGTACAGCAAGATATTTTGAGTGCCCAGCAAATAGGTATTCAAGGCGTTCCTTTTTTTGTTTTTGATAATAAATATGCGGTTTCAGGAGCGCAACATACAGAAACTTTCGTCAAAACTTTAGAAAAGGTATGGGAAGAAGGACAATTTGAGCCAAAAATTACTATCTTGAATACTGAAAGTGCCAACAGTTGTGGCATTGATGGTTGTAATTAAATCAATTAAAATGAGCGATAATAAAGCTATAAAAAATATTAGATGGGGCATCATAGGCTGTGGTGATGTGACCGAGAAGAAAAGTGGTCCAGCCTACCAAAAAACGGAAGGTTTTGAGATTGTTGCCGTGATGCGACGTGATGCCGATAAAGCAGCCGATTATGCTAAAAGACATGGTATTAAAAAACATTATTCGGATGCAGATGAATTAATTAATGATCCGGAAGTGGATGCAGTCTATATTGCTACGCCTCCTGATTCACACAAATTATATGGATTGAAAGTGGCTAAGGCGGGTAAAATTTGTTGTATAGAAAAACCATTGGCTCCAAGTTACGAGGATAGTAAAGCAATTTACGAAGCATTTGAATCTAAAAACATTCCACTATTTACAGCTTATTACCGACGATCTTTGCCAAGATTTAGGCAAATTAAAAAATGGTTAGATGCAAATAGTATTGGTCATATCCGACATATTAACTGGCATTTGAGTAAACCGGCTTCGGATCAGGATTTATCCGGATTGTACAATTGGCGCACCGATGCTAACGTAGCTAAAGGGGGATACTTTGATGATTTAGCCAGTCACGGCTTGGATTTATTTAATTATCTTTTAGGTGATATTAAAGATGTTTCTGGTATCAGTATCAACCAACAAAATTTATATTCAGCCAAGGATGCTTTAGTTGCCTGTTGGCTACATGAAGATGGTATAACTGGCACCGGTAGCTGGAATTTTGGTTGCGCAACAAGAGAAGATAAAGTAATTATTTATGGAAGTCATGGAACCATCGAATTTTCAATTTTCGATGAAAATCCCGTAATACTCTCCAACGAGAATGGAATATTGCCGTTATTTATAGAACATCCTGAAAATGTTCAACTACATCATGTTCAGGATATGAAAGAACAGCTAATAGGCACTGGAACTCATCCATCGAATGGAAAAACTGCAACGCATACCAGCTGGATAATGGATCGTATCATCGGCAACGTATAAAACAAAAAAAGTCCCTAACCACAGGGACTTTCTTTTTTTAACTACACAAACTAATTAATTACTAACAAATAGCAAATTCTAACCGAATAATATGATAACATATTTCGTGCCAAAAATTATTTTTAGACCTATTTTATTTAAAACTACAAAGATTTTTTTGTTTTTACAGAGAATGGAACCGACATAAGAGTAGCCGAATCATCTAAAACCAAAATTTCATACTTTTCTATCTTCGTTTTAGATTCTTCTACTAAATAATAAACTCCTTCTCTAAAATTATTAAAATCATAGCTCCTAACTAACTTCCCATCAGCAATCACATTTTCGGAATAAATTAACGTTTCATCAGCATCATAAATACTAAGCCTTACTTGGTCTTTATCCTCTAAACCAAAAGAAATCATTTTTTCTTGTCTAAATTTATTATGTAATGAAATAGTAACTGCAACTGCATACACATTCATAGCCAATAAGACTATTCCTAATACTAAACTAATTTTAAAAATCTTTTTCATAATACCATGTTTTTAGATTTATAATTATTTCATAGTATAAAGTTAGAATAAGCCCAGCTATCAAAAAGATAGTACATTTTCCAATTAATATGTTATTTTACCCTTTGTCGAAAAATCAAAAACAAATACAGTTAATATTACATATTTTTTAGTTAAATTAGTACAACTTAACCAACTCTAACTAAAATGAAACCGAATGCACCAACACTCAAAATAATCGAGCCTTCATTTGGAAGTTCGTTTACATTGACCAAATACAACATTAATTACAATTCCAATTTTTGGCATTATCATCCGGAAATTGAGTTAATATTTGTAAACGGTGGAACAGGTAAACGCCAAGTAGGAAGTCATATCTCGTATTACAATAACGGCGATTTAACTTTAATTGGTAGCAATTTGCCACATTGCGGATTTACCGATGAACTTACCGGAAATAAAAACGAAATTGTTATCCAAATGAAACCCGAGTTTCTGGGAGAAAATTTCTTTGATATTCCTGAAATGCGAAACATTAAAAACTTGTTTAGCCAAGCAAAATCAGGGATAACTTTTGGCGGAAAAACCAAAAGGAAAATTGGAAAAAAAATCGGAAAAATGGAAGAACAAACTCCATTTGAAAGACTACTTAGTATTATAGAAATCTTAAACGAACTTGAATTAGCCACTGAAGATGCGACCGTATTAAACGCTGAAGGTTTCAGAATGGAAATGCAGGTTCAGGACAACGAAAGAATTAATTTAATATTTAACTATGTAAAAGATAATTTTAAAGAACACATAAGTCTGGAAGATATTGCCGAAAAAGTAAGCATGACTGTACCTTCATTTTGTCGTTACTTTAAAAAAATAACCCATAAAACTTTTACTAAATTCGTAAATGATTACCGATTAGTTCATGCCTGTAAATTACTGGCCGAAAAACCCATCAGTATCACCGAGATTGCTTTTGAAAGTGGTTTTAATAACTTTAGTCATTTCAACAAATCTTTTAAAGAATTCACCGGAAAAAACGCTTCAGATTATCGTCATGAATTAAAGTCGGTTTTTGAATGAAACATAAAAAAAGGCTCCCAAAGGAACCTTCTTCACTACTAACCAATCTTAATTATTTAACGGCAACCGTTTTATAAACTACTGAATAAGGATCTGACATGATAGTTGCAGTTTCATTAACTACAAGTATTTCATATTTCTCCACTTTTGTTTTAGACTCTGCAACCAGGTAATATACCCCGTCAGCCAAAGGATTTAAATCATAAGTCTTCACAATTTTCTCTGAAGATTTCAACGGATTTAAATTTAAAGTATAAACGTTCTCAGTATGCAACAATTTATCATTTGAATCATACATTGAAACTTCAGCTTTATTCACATCATTCAGTGCAAAAGTTACCATCTTTTTAGAACTGATTCTTTCGGCTTTAGCCGTTTTATGACCAGTTGCATGTGTATTCATAGCTAATAAAACAACTACTAATACGAAACTAAGTTTTAAAATCTTTTTCATAACTAGAAATTTTAGATTTATATTTCTTTTAATGGTTCAAAGATAGTATGCCAGCATAGAATTAAACTACAGTAGCTTTTCATATTTCTATGCTAAATTACCTTTAACGAAAACGTTTTAGTCAAAAAAAGATAATTTCAAACATAAAAAGGTTAATATAGCATAGTTTTTCTACAAAAACTACACTTTATTATCTTTTCAAAAAAAACAAAATAAGAGGAGAAACATTAAAAAAATTAACTTCCGAATTCCATCAGCAAAAAACTCTATTGCGTAATTTTGTACCATGTATGCTTTAGTCGATTGTAATAATTTCTATGCGTCCTGCGAACGTGTTTTCCAACCGGAACTCAACGGCAAACCCATTGCGGTTTTATCTAACAACGATGGCTGTGTTATTTCCAGAAGTTATGAAGCTAAAGAAGAAGGAGTTCCAATGGGCGCACCGGCATTCCAAATTAAAGACTTGATAAAAGAAAAGAACATTAAAATCTTTTCTTCCAATTATCCACTCTATGGCGATTTAAGCCGTCGTGTAATGGCAATACTAAATCAATTTACGCCTAATATAGAAATTTACAGTATCGACGAAGCTTTCCTGAATTTTGACGGACTCAACGTTAAAAATTACCATAATTATGGACTGCAAATGAAACAACGCGTTCAAAAATGGCTTGGAATTCCGATTTGCGTTGGCTTTGCAGAAACTAAAGCCTTATCGAAAGTTGCTAATAAAATTGCCAAAAAATTTCAAGAAAGAACAAAGGGTGTTTATATCATTGATTCAGAAGAAAAACGCATTAAAGCCTTAAAATGGACTAAAATTGAAGATGTTTGGGGCATTGGATACCGAATAACCAAAAAGGCCAAAATGCGCAACATCAATACGGCTTTTGACTTTATTCAGCCACAACACGAAGCCTGGATAAAAAATACCATGGGCGTAACAGGTCTACGTTTAAAAGCCGAACTGGAAGGAAAATCAGTTTTAGATTTAGAGCCTATCGTGGAGCAAAAGAAAAGCATTGCCATTACCCGAAGTTTCCCCAAACAAATCGCTGATTTTGATTTATTAAGGGAACGAATCACTACTTTTGCCTCAGTTTGTGCCGAAAAATTACGCAAACAAAAATCCTGTTGTCACACCATAATCGTAATGCTCGTAGTGGATAAACACTCTGTAATTAGCGCACAATATTACTTCAACAAAGCCATAACACTACCATACGCGTCCAATTCGACATTAACTATTGCCAACGTTGCTGTAGATTTATTCAAACAATTACATCAGGGAAATGAAGGTTTAAAATTCAAAAAAGCAGGAGTGATTGTTAGCGAAATCATTAGTGAAAACCAGAAACAATTTCAATTGTTTGAAGAAGAAAACCCAAAGCATTTAGCACTAATGAAAACGATGGATCGTCTCAACGCTAAAATTGGCGATACCAAAGTGAAACTGGCCAGCCAAAACCTGAAACTCACCTGGGATATGAACCAGAATCATTTATCACACAAATACACCACTAATTTCAAAGAGATTCTCGAAATACGATGTCTATAAAGAAAAACCAAAAACTCAGCTTTTACAAACCGGATTTTGAAAGCGAATTGCGAATTCCTTTCATTCCTGATGGTGTTTCGGCAGGATTTCCTTCGCCGGCAGCTGATTTCATGGAGAATAATATCGATTTGAATAAAGAGTTAAGCGAAAATCCTCTGGCTACCTTTTATATTAAAGTAAAAGGCAATTCGATGATTGATGCCGGTATCGAAGATAAAGATGTTTTAGTTGTGGATCGTAGCATTGAACCGCAGGACAACAAAATTGCCATTTGCTATATTGATGGTGAATTTACCGTAAAACGCATCAAACTGGAAAAAGACTGCCTCTACCTGATGCCCGAAAACAGTAGTTACACTCCGATAAAAGTCACCGAAGAAAACCAACTCATCATTTGGGGAATTGTGACTTATGTGATAAAAAAAATGTGAATCTTTGCTGGTTTAACCGTAAAGACATCAAGGATTAGTTTCTTCTAATTTTATTTCGTTCGATAACCACGACCAAGTTGTTGCTTTTTAAGCACTATAATTTTTGATCCTTTTTTAATTAAACAACCCTAAAATAAATGCTTGCAAAATACGTTTTACATTCTTGTTTAAAAAAAATAGAAAAGAAAATGAAAAAATTATTTTTTGCAGCTATGGCTGTTTTAGCATTTGGTTTTGCCAATGCACAATCGCAGGTTTCTAAAGGAAGTTGGTTAATTGAAGCAAACACTGGTTTTGGCGAGAAAGTTGGAAACACTTCAATCGGTTTATGGTCAGAAGACGGGCAAACAGACTATAACATTGGTGCTGAAGCAGGATATTTTGTTGATGATAAATTAGCCTTAAAATTTGGATTAGGATTTGGAGAAACTTCTTTTTACGATGATGCTTTTGGCGAATATTACTCTGCAAGTAGCTTTGCTTACAAATTAGGATTGAAGTATTATGCCGCAGGTAAATTCCCTTTAGAAATTTCTTATAACGGAGTGAATTATGAAGATTTCGATGAAAACCCTTCCTATTTAGGTTTACAGGGAGGTTATGCTATTTTCTTAAACAAAAACGTTTCAATCGAGCCGGGGATTCGTTATAATGTATCATTAAACGATGATTTTTATGATGATGTTTTTCAATTAAACATCGGATTTGCATTGCACTTCTAATATAAAATTAGTTTTCAATATAAAAACCTTCTGCTAAGAGAAGGTTTTTTTACACTTTGTCTCGTCCTGAAATAAGTTTACATATTTATACTTAATCCTAAAAAGACTTATATCGACAATTTTAAAATTTAGGAGGTGCAGGCAAAGGAACAAATCCGGTTTCTCCGGCAATCTTAGGAAAAGCCTGTTGGATCCATCGTTCTTTAGCTTCTTCAATCATTGCCTTGTCGGTAGCTACAAAATTCCAATAAATAAAACGTTCTTCAGGAAAAGCTTCGCCTCCAAAAATATAAACGCTTGTATTTTCTCCCATTTCAAATTCACAGAGCGTACTTTCTTTGGCAACTAAAATTTGTTTTGGCTCAAAAACAGTGTCTTCGCTTTTAATGCTTCCTTCGAGGATATACAGCGCACTTTCTCCAAATAAATCCTTGCCAATATTCACTTTCTGAGCCTTTGTATTCTTAATTTCAATAAAATATAACGGACTGTAAGCAGGCACCCCTGATTTTCTCCCGAAAGCTTCTCCGGCAATCAATTTAAACGAAAGACCATTTTCTGTCCAATGCGGAATTTCATTCTCTTCTATATGTACAAAAGAAGGTTCCATTTTTTCCAATTCTTTTGGCAACGCCACCCAGATTTGAAAACCATGAAGCATTTTCTCTGAACTACGCAAATATTCAGGGGTTCTTTCAGAATGGACAATACCTTTCCCGGCAGTCATCCAGTTTACGGCTCCCGGTTTTATTTCAATCTCACTCCCCAGACTGTCGCGGTGCATGATACTTCCTTCAAAAAGATAAGTCAACGTGGAAAGCCCAATATGCGGATGCGGTCCTACATCCAGATTCTGATAATTCGATAAATGTGTCGGTCCCATGTGATCGAGAAAGACAAACGGCCCGACAGCCCTTTTTTGACGAAACGGCAGCAAACGACCTACAAGAAAATTACCGATATCGGCTGCACGTTCTTCGATTATTTGTTCAATATTTGACATAATTAAATAATTTTTCCATCTTTAAATAAAACTTCAAAAAATCCGGGAACAGTTTCCTCACGATTCCAATCACGCTGTAATTCACAAAGCAGTTGGTTTACCGAAATGAGTTGGCTACCTGCCTGTTCTATTCTTCGCAATGCAATGGTATGCGCTTCAGATGAAGTCCCACCTACAGCATCAGCAACAGGATAAACCTCAAAACCTTCTCTTAAAGCATCAAGGGCGGGGAACGTTAAACAGGCTTCTGTCCAAAGTGCCGCCATGATTAGTTTTTTCCTTCCTGTAGCCTTGACAGCTTCATAAAATTCTTTATCTTCCCAAGCATTAATACTGGTGCGGTCGTAAGACACCGTATCAGCTAAAACTTCTTTTAAAGGAGCAATCGTATCCTGATTTCTACCCGTTTGAACATTTACAGTTGATAGAATTACAGGTATATTAAACACTTTTGCCGTTTTGGCCAAACGTACAATTTGCTCCACTAAATGGGTTTGATCCATCGATTTGATTGAGGATACCTGAATGGGTTGATAGTCAATAATAATAAGTGCTGCATTTTCAGGACTTAGCAAATGATCATTTTTGGGGTCTCGAATGGGTGATATACTGCTCATAGTAATGGTGTAAGGTTAAATTGATTAATTATAAGAAATTGAATCCGTGAAAACCAGCATCAACAATGCGTTTCCATTCAGCATGTCTTTTGATGTAGGCAAACACTAACGGACAAAGCGGGATGAGTTTGTAATTATTATCCTCAATATAAGCCAATGTTTTCTCAATTACAGCAGTAGCTGCACCTTTCCCTTCCAATTCAGGTCCAACTTCGGTATGGATTAAAGAGATAACATTGGAGTGTTCTTTGTAAACAATAAAGGCTTTATGTCCTTCAACAGTAATTTCAAACTGCTGTTCTGCAACATTTTTGACAAGAGGAATATTTTCGAATTCTGGTTTCATACTTAGATTATTAAACGGTTATTTGATAAAAACGACAAGCTAATTGGTGCTTATCCTCATATATCTTATTTTTTGTTTAACAAATTTACGATTCTCAAAAAGGAAACATCTTAATCTATATTAAGAAGGTAAAACAAATCACATTTGATCGTAATCCAACTAAACCACTCTGCACTGAAGGTGCAGAGGTTTGCTTTACGAGGGACTGAAAGTCCCTCGTTTTATTTCATTCGAGAATGAAATTTGAATTATCGTCACTATCTTTTTTTCTATGATGTTCTAAATATTCATTTACCATCTCATCTGTAATATTTCCTGTACTCCAAACTCCATAACCGCTTGCCCAAAAATGTTGCCCCCAATATTTTGCTCGAAGTTCTGGAAATTCCATCTGAAGCTTTCTTGAAGTTCGTCCTTTTAAATTTTTCAAAATAGTGCTAACATTCTGCTTTGGAGCATATTCTATATGCATATGAACATGATCTGAACTGACAACTCCTTTCAAAATTTCAATCCCTTCTGCTTCACATATCTGTATCAAAAGTTCACGACAGCACTTTTGGACATCTCCTTTCAAAACTTTAAAACGATATTTCGTAACCCAAACAATGTGACAGGTTAATCTGCTTACCGTGTGCGAACCTTTTCTTAAATCTGTACTCATAAACTAAAGATAAAGATTTTTTCGCATTACTAAAGTACTGCAATAAATTGCAGGGTTTTAAACCCGAATCTGAGACCAATAAAAAATGCGGAGTCAAACGAATTCGACTCCACATTTTCACATTTAAAACTATTATTTTCTTTTACCAGAACTTCACGTATAAAGCAGCGATAATTAATAATGTAATAATGATTAATACTGTTGTTTGAGGTTTTACCTTGAACATTTCAGTATCCAATTCAAAAGCTTTAGGATTTACTTTTGGCCCTGCAAAACTGATTCCAATCATCAGTAACATCGTAAACATGAACGATAATCCCATACAGATGTGGAATGGAATTTCATACAATCCTTTTCCGTTTGAATAAGCCGTGTATAAGAAAGTTTCGTTTCCAAATAATGCTGGTGCATATTCATTAAACAATACTGACAATAAGAATCCTGCTAACACCCCAACAATTGCAGCTGTTCCTGTTGTTCTCTTCCAGAACATACCTAAAAAGAACATCGCAAATACTCCTGGACTAATGAATCCTGTATATTTTTGGATATAGGTAAATCCTCCTACTCCACCAATTCCTAGTACGTCATTCCAAGTAAATAATACTGCCAAAACCATTGAAGCAAAAACAGCATAACGACCAATGTTTACCTGAGCTCTGTCTGAAGCTCCTTTTTGAATGTATTTTTTATGAACATCTAAAGTATAGATTGTAGAAATACTGTTTACTTTACCTGCCAATGAAGCTACAATTGCAGCAGTCAAAGCCGCAACTGATAATCCTTTTAATCCTGTAGGCAAGAAAGTCAACATCGCCGAGTAAGCTCCGTCTTTTCCTCCTACTAATTGTGGTAAATGACCTCCTTGGTATAAAACATAAGCTGCAATACCTGGCAACATTACAATTACAGGCATTAATAATTTTAATAAACCTGCAAACAAAATACCTGTACGAGCAGTTGTTAAATCAGCTCCAAGCGCTCTTTGTGTAATGTATTGGTTACATCCCCAGTAGTTCAGGTTGATAATCCAGATACCAGCTAAATAAGATAGCATACCCGGGAAAGTAAGGTATTTGTCAATTTCTAACTGTGTAGATGTAGCCGTAGGTCTAGGAATAATCATTTTGAAATGCTCCGGAGCTTCCTGCATCAATACGTTGAAACCCGCAATAGCATCTTTACCAACTCCAAAATATTCTCCTACGGTTGTTAAAGCGATATAAGAAGTAACCAAACCTCCAATAATCAATACTGCCACCTGAATAACGTCAGTATAAGCAACTACTTTCATACCTCCAAGAGAGATAATCAAAGCAAAAATTGCTAATCCTAACATGATTGCGTGAAGGTATTCACCTCCTGCTAATCCGTTAATAGCTACAGCCCCTAAGTATAAAATAGAAGTCAAGTTTACAAAAACATACAAGAACAACCAGAAAACCGCCATGATCAAAGCCGTGGTTTCGTTGTAACGAGTTGTTAAGAATTGCGGCATGGTATAAATCTTGTTTTTCAAATAAACAGGAATAAACCAAATTGCAATAATAATCAAAGCGATAGCAGCTACCCATTCGTAAGCAGCAACTGCAATACCTAAGAAGAATCCTTCCCCACTCATTCCGATAAACTGCTCAGCTGAAATGTTAGAAGCAATAAGCGAAGCTCCAATAGCCCACCAGGTTAAAGTTCCTTCGGCTAAGAAATACGCCTTAGCATCGTGTTCGTTTTTTTCGCGCTTGCGGTAGATGATATATCCGTAAATGGATACTATTAAAAAGTAGATTATAAATACTGCATAATCTGCAAATTCGAGACTTGAGCTCATAAATTATTATTTAAAATTATTAATTGGTAAACTATTTATTCCAGAAAATTTTAGCTTCTTATTTTTTGTTCCCATTTCCAGGCACTTTCCATCGCTTCTTCTAGTGTAGATTGAGTTTTCCAACCCAATACATCATTAGCTTTGTCAGTATTGGCATAAGCCTCAGTAACATCTCCATCTCTTCTTTCTACAATACGATAGGCTAATTTTTGTCCACTAACTTTTTCAAAAGCATTGATTACCTCTAAAACAGAACTTCCTACCCCTGTTCCAAGGTTAAAAGTTTCTACTTTATCCTGATTCTTTTTATTCAATAAACGTTGTAAAGCTATAACGTGTGCTTTAGCCAAATCCACTACATGAATGTAATCACGAATACAAGTCCCGTCCGGAGTTGGATAATCATTTCCATAAACCAATAATTCTTTACGCAACCCAATTCCTGTTTGTGTAATAAATGGCACTAAATTTTGTGGAATTCCTAGAGGCAATTCACCAATTTCGGCTGAAGGATGCGCCCCAATTGGGTTAAAATAGCGCAATAAAATAGCGTTAATCCCACTTACTTTAGCTACATCGGTAATAATTTCTTCTCCAATTTGTTTAGTGTTTCCATAAGGAGACATAGCTGGTTGTACTTCTGAACCTTCATTGATAGGCATTGTCTTGGCCTGACCATAAACCGTACAAGAAGAGCTGAAAATAAAATTAGCATTTTCCTTTTTCTCCAATTCCTGCAATATATATACAAGGGCACTAATGTTGTTCTCGTAATACAACAATGGATTCCCTACGCTTTCGCCAACTGCTTTTGAAGCTGCAAAATGAATTACTCCATTTACATCAGCATGTTTTTTGAAAAAATCCTGAACAGCTCCTTTTTCTCTTAAATCCAGTTTTTCAAAAAGTGGTTTTTTACCCGTAATCGCTTCAATTCCTTGCAAAACATCTTCAGATGAATTGGATAAATTATCAACCACAACCACCTCAAAACCTTCATTTTGCAATTCGACTACCGTATGCGAACCTATGAAACCTAAACCTCCCGTTACTAGTATTTTCATATAATTAAATTTTTATTTTTCAGTTCTACAAGATAAGATTATTTATTTTGTTTGTAATGCACCTCTGATAAATTTCGCAACATTTCGGCACTTTTCTCCGGAGTAATATCTCTTTGAGATTCTCCCATCATTTCATAACCTACCATGAATTTTTTCACGGAAGCCGAACGCAACAATGGTGGATAGAAATGCATGTGAAATTGCCATTCCGGATGTTCTTCACCATCTGTTGGAGCCTGATGAATTCCAGATGAATAAGGGAAAGATGTTTCGAAAAGATTATCATACTTTGTTGTTAGTTTTTTCAAAACTTCAGCAAAAGCAGCAACCTCATCCTCTGTAAAATCAGTGATTTTAGTAATATGACGTTTACTGATAATCATCGTTTCAAAAGGCCAAATAGCCCAGAAAGGAACAATCGCAGCAAAATGATCGTTTTCTACTACAATGCGCTCTTTTACTTTCAGCTCTTCGTTTAGATAATCCTGCAACAAATTAGTTCCATTTTTATCAAAATAAGCTTTTAAATTATCCTGTGTTTTTTGAACCTGCGTTGGCAAAGAAGACTGCGCCCAGATTTGTCCGTGTGGATGCGGGTTACTACATCCCATTACGCTTCCTTTATTTTCAAAAATCTGAACGTGATTGATATAATCTACACTTCCTAAAGTAGTGTATTCTTTTTGCCAGGTATGAATAATATTTACAATACCATCCACATCCATTTCCGGCAAAGTCAAATCATGTCTTGGCGAAAAGCAAACTACCCTTGAAATTCCTCTTTCCGGTTGTGCTTTAAAAAAACTTCCTTCGGCATTTCCGACAAAAGCTATTGCTTCCTGTTTTAAAGCAGCAAAGTCATTTTCGAAAACAAAACTGCTTTCGTAAGGCGGATTTACTTCGCCATTAGCACGAACATTACCAGCGCATAAATAACATTCCGGATCATACTGAGGCAATGCAACCGTATTTATAGCTTCTTTTTGTCCCTGCCAAGGTCTTTTAGCGCGGTGTGGTGAAACTAAAACCCATTCGTTAATCAAAGGGTTATATCTTCTATGCGGATCTTCATTAATATCAAACTGTCTCATAGTATTATTTAGTGTATAGTGATGTTCCGTTACTTACTTTCACGTCGTAAATTTTCAATTCGATTCCGAAAGCTTCGGTATATAATTTTGAGAATTTATCTTTAATTTCCTGTTCGTGTCCTTTTTTAACTAAGTTGATGGTACAACCTCCAAAACCACCTCCCATTAATCGGGAACCGATAACTGCAGCTTCTTCTTTGGCTAAATCAACTAATAAATCCAACTCTTCGCAGCTTACCTCGTAGTCTTTAGACAAACCATCGTGAGTAGCAAACATCAATTCGCCCAAGAATTCAATTTTTCCGTTATCCAAAGCCTCACAAGCCTGAATCACACGGTTGATTTCTTTTACAACAAAAAGAGAACGTCTATAAACGTCATGACTCATTTTGTCTTTCAAGTCAATAATGGTTTGCTCGGTACAATCTCTAAAACTTTTTATTTCAGGAAAATTCGCTTTTACAATAGCAATTCCTTCTTCACATTGCTGTCTTCTTTCGTTGTAAGCCGAAGTCATTAGCGAATGTTTCACATTTGAATCAAACAAAATCAACGAATAATCAGCAAAGTTGGCATCGTGATACGTATATTCTAAAGTACGGCAATCAATCTTGATCACTTTGTCTTCCTGTCCCATAACGCTGGAAAACTGATCCATAATTCCGCATTTGATTCCCACCCAATGTTCTGATTTTTGACCTAACAAAGCAATATCAATAGGTTTGATATTCAAATTAAACAAATCGTTCATCCCGAATAAGAAACCACATTCTAAAGCCGCAGACGAAGACAATCCGGAACCAACAGGAATATTACTGCTAAACACACAGTTTACCCCTTCAAACTGGAATCCGTTAATTTTTAATTGATTGATAATTCCTCTGATGTAGTTCGTCCATTCGTTTTTATCCAAACTTACCTCAGCCGTAACATCAATTTCAAACTCGTCATTCAGGTCTAAAGCTACTACTCTGGAAGTATTGGTATTGTTTTTTGCAAAAGCAAAGCAAATAATCTTATCGATAGCCGCGGGCAAAACATAACCGTCGTTATAATCAATATGTTCTCCAATAATATTAATCCTTCCCGGAGAAAGCACTATTTTATCTGGCTCATTACCAAAGATTTCTTTAAAAGAAGCCGCCGTTTTGTTAATTAAAATATCATTCATTAGTTAAAAATTGGTATAGTGTTACTATTATTTTGATAAAACCTCATTACAGAGCTTCAAATTTATAAGTAGTTTTTTGAGTGTAAATATCTCCTTTTTTCAAAACCGAACTTGGAAAATTAGCATGATTTGGAGCGTCAGGGAAATTTTGAGTTTCAAAACAAATTCCACTTAAAGCATGATAGCTTGCATTTTCTTTTCCTTTTAAATCAGGACCACAATTTCCGCCCACATAAATATGAACTCCCGGCTGATCGGTATAAACGTCCATTTTTAAATTCGTTTTTGGACTAAACAGAGTCGCTTTTACTTCATCATTGTTTTCAACTACAAAAGTATTATCGATATTTTGAGGACATTTTTTGGCTGTTCTGTAATCAAAAACCGTATTAGCCACCTCCAGAATATTCCCGGTTGGGATACAATCTTCTCTGGTTTCTACCACTTTTTGTGCATGTACCACCAAATCCTGATCAGCAACATCCGATTGATGTCCGTCCAAATTGAAATAACTGTGGTGCGTTAAGTTGATAACTGTATCTTCGGTAGTTGTTGCTTTGTAATCCAGAATCAATTCGTTTTCTTCCGTCAAAGTGTAGGTCAAACTTACTGATAATTCGCCCGGATAATTTTCTTCTCCGGCAGCACTAACATAACTTAAGGTAATTGATGGGTTTTCGCCAGTCGTAACTAATTCTACTGTCCAGTTTTTTTGACTAAAGTTGTCAATTCCACCGTGTAAAGAATTAACACCATTGTTAATGGCTAATTGATACGATTTTCCGTTTAATTCAAATTTTCCTTCACTAATTCTACCTGCATAACGCCCTACAGTAGCTCCTATATAAGGCTTACCATCTAATTGAAAAGACTTTTCATATCCTTCAACAGTATCAAACCCTAAAACCACATCAATTAATTGATTATTTTTGGCGGGTATTTTTAAGGAAGTCAATGTAGCTCCAAAAGGGATTACTTTTGCTACTGCTCCTTTTGAATTAGTTAATTCGTAAAATTCAGCAGAATTATTTTCAGATATAGACATAAATATGGTTTATTTTTATTAATTGGTTGAGAACGCAAAAATAGAAATAAACCACATATAAACTATACCACTACCTACCAGTTTTTAAAATATAGCCACTAGATAAAAAACGAAGCATAAATAAAATCCAATATTCTTTCGAATTTCAGATACTCTATTCATGCTTCGATACTTAAAAAAATTAAAGAACCTAGATATATAAATCGATAAATATTTATTTTTATATTGTTTGGTTTATTGTGTTTTTTATTCGAATTCTAATCATCGCAATTAATGCTTTTGAGTCCCAGGTTGCACAAGATTTATACCGCTGGCACTTCTTGGCACAGCCAAAGGTAAACGAATCCATTTTTCATTTAGCCAAATTTTTCCTTCAAGATTATAACTCCAAGCAACACTCATGGTATTCTCATCTATCAAATTATATTTAATAGGTGAATCTTTTCCACTTAAACGAGGGTGTAGCACATTCTCTATGATGTGCTCCACTAAAGTACTGTCTGACTCTATTTCGTAAGATCCATATTGTACGATTATTGTTTCATTGGGCAAAGTTGCAAACGTATAATAAGTACCATCAGCATTAATTACTTTGTAGTCCCCTGTTAGTATTCTTATTGATTCCCCATTTGTCAGTTTTCTTTCGTCTATTAAGCGCCAAATACCCACAATTGATTTTGAAATAGGAATATGATTTTGTTCTGTCTGTGCTGATAATTTTACAGAAAAAACAACAATTAATAATACAAGAATGTGCTTCATAATAAGTTTTTTTGGTTATTCTAATAAAATTAAATAGAACAGTTGTAGCAATTTCCAAACAAAGCCACTAAAAAAAGCATAAATGAAATGTTCCATTTATGCTTTTATTACAAATTCTTATTTAAGATTAATTACTTGGCATTCCATCCGTTTTCATCCCTTGTAAAATTAAAGCATTCATCATATATAGAAAATCACTTCCGTCATCCTCATGTGCACCATTGACACCATAAGGCCAAAAATGGGTATTATCTCCTTTTACTACTGCTGTAGGATCATTTGTCATCATCTGCAAAATTTCATTAGCTCTAGTACCATCCCATGTTCCACCAGTCATTAATTCCCAATATTTAGTATGCGTTCCAACTCCTACTGAATGAGCCATTTCATGCATGGCTGTTCCTGCTTTTTGATAACCTACATTGGAACCCATGTTAATCCATCCTGCAAAATTGGCATCTGCTGTCGGAGTGCCCGGAGAATAATTTACGGTAACATGTTTCACTATAGATGTAAAATTATTATAATAAGTTGTAGCCAAATCAAAAGCTGCTTTTATTCTGGTAACAGTAGCTGCATCTGCTCCATTTTGGTTAAACGAATAAGTAAAATTACCTTTTCTAATAGTACTTATTGCAAACTCTTGACCATACAAAGTCTTTTGGGAAGTAATTGCATAAGGTCTAACATAATATATTGTTTCAGGTGTTAATCCTGTAATACGTTGCTTAAACTTACTTTCAATACTTGTCCTTTTTATTTTACTATTAGCAACTGTAGGTTCTCTCGAAGTACCGTAAACCACACCAATTTCTTGAATCGTTAAATCACCATGTTCTTTTAACTCTACATCCAAAAATATATCTTGAGCACCAGCTACTTTAACTCTTCCAAAGACCAATAGAGGAGAAGCTATATCTGTCGTTTTAAAAGAAACCTGATTACCATAAGCAATACCTTTTTTATTTACTGCATATGCACGTGCATAATAAACTGTCTCACCATCCAAGTTTTTAAGACTACTTTTAAAGTCACCCGAACCCATTACTAAATTCGCTTTACTTTTTGAATCTTCATATTCAGGATCTATTTGTTTACTGTAACATATACCTCTTTCGGTAACACTTGTACCGCCATTATTTTCAATTTTACCCCAGATAACGGCCTCGGTTGACAAAATACTTTCGGCTTCATTTGTAGATATTGTTGCTAAAACCCCCAGATTATTATTATTTTCTTCTGATACTGGATCCACTGAAGAACTTCCTGAAGAGCAAGCACAAACTACTAGAAATAATAACAATAATACATTAATACCTTTTTTCATAATGTTAATTTTTAATTTATAAATTCCATTTATCCATCCATTTCAAAACAGGCCTTTTATCTTCAAACTCTATTGGAAGCCATACATAAGTCCCATCTATAGGTTTTTTAGGATTCCAACGATCAGCCATAAAAATGAATTGTTCATTTTTACCTTGTATAGGCAAGATATATGTTCCTTGAGATTTAAAGGTCAATAATGCTCCCTCTCCTACGCACGGATTCCCCATAGCTTCCCAAGGTCCCCATATTGATTTTGATCTAAAAGAACGAGCTGCATTAGGATCCCAGCCTGTACATCCCGAAGTAATCATATAATATACACCTCCTGTTTTAAAAATAGTTGGAGCCTCATTATGACCACCTGGTTCTAGTCTAACCCATTTTCCGGTAAAACCTAAATAATCATTCGTTAATTCAGCAATATGAAGTGTCAAATTTTCTTCAGAAGAATAGATCAAATAAGCTTTTTGATCATCATCAACATAAACCGTCATATCTCTTGACATCTGCCCATTTACATAATCTTTACGAACAAACATTCCATTTTTTATTTGACTCATCCATTCAGGAGTCCACCACTTTAACTGACTTTCGTCAACATTTGCGGTTTTATATTGGTCTTCAAAATTCAACGGCCAAACCCCTTTATTAGGACGATAAGATTTTAAAAACTTGAATGGCCCTTTAGGGGTATCACTAACAGCTACAGCAGCTTTTGCAGCTTCATAACCTTTTCCCTTCAACTCCAGATGAAACCACATGATATACTTTCCTGTTTTTTCATTAAAAACAACTTTAGGACGTTCAATAACACATCCTTTTGTAATTTCAGAATTCAAATCGGTTTCAACTTTTAGGACAATCCCTTCATTTCTCCAATGGTATAAATCAGTTGAAGAATAACAACGAACACCCATTAAAGCAGTATTACCTTGACTTCCGGATGTTTTATGTTCACCATACCAATAATAGACGCCTTTCTTAAATAAAATTCCTCCACCATGCGCATTTATATGTATTCCATCAGTATCTAACCATTCCTTTCCCGGAATAAAAACTTTGTTCTGACTAAAAACTGCAGCAGTTGTCAGACTAAAAAAGAATATTACTAAACAAACTTGTTTCATTTGACTATCTTTTTTGGTAAACTCTTACGTAATCGATAATATATTTAGAAGGAAAACTTTCCGAATTGAAACTTCCACCCTGATCTCCACCTACAGCCAAATTGAGTAATAAATAATGAGGTTGTCTAAAAGGTAAAATCATTTGATTTTTCCCTTGCATTGTATCGCTAATAATTGTTTCATTCAAAAGCTGATTATCGACATACAATCTGATAAAATTAGCATCCCAATCCATTCTCCATATATGAAATTTATCCGCCCAATTGTCCTTTTTAAAATCACTTAATAATTGAGAAAAACTATCCCATTCAGTATCCACCTTATCTGATTTCCAAGCTACATTAGCCAAAATTTTCCCTTTATAATATTCCATAATGTCAATTTCTCCATTTGCAGGCCAGTTTCCTTTTACTCCTAATGTCCAAAATGCCGGCCACATTCCTTTACCAACAGGTATTTTCGCCCTCATTTCAAATCGTCCATATTTCCAAGAATGTTTACCACGTGTAATTAAACAGGAAGATGTAACTTTTATAGAATCTCTTTTTTTGTTCCAATCCTTGTGACTTTTAGAAATAAAATCAGGATTAACTTTGTGCTCTTTTTTTGCTTCAATAATTAAAAACCCATTTTGACAATAAGCATTTTCTTTTTGATACCATTGTTCTTCGTGGTTTCGAACAAAACCGGTTTCATAATTCCAGTTATTCTCATTGGGAGAGCCATTAACTGAAAACTCATCGCTCCAAACTAACTTATATCCTGAATATATTTGAGGTTGTTTTTCTAAAGAAAAAAAACAATAAACAGCAATTATTACTATCCCTAATCCTAAAAAATTTAACAATGACGACTTCATATCCCAAACTTTATCATATTAATCTACTTTATTACCACTAAAGAAGCACTCAACTACAGCAGTATGTTTTAAAATTCCAAAACAGACATACCACTTAAAATAAATTACGAACTTAATTGCCAACTCATTACAACTTTATCTTTTAAAACCTTGTGCTTTCATAATTTATCTAACATATTAATATGTGATAAATAATCATTACTCCATTTTATTGATCCCACTTATTAACTTCAGAAAAACCAACATTAAAAAAGTGTGTTTTTTCATTTGACATTTAAAATGATAATAACAAAAATCATAAGCCTCATAAAAACACTATTTATAAATGATATTATTTCGATTAAACATTGAATTTACAGCAGCTACCCAACATATAAAAAAGGAAATATTTACTAAAAAAATAGCCTAAATCTTGTTAAAACAAAATATTACTAAAAATAAATCCAACACACTAATTATGCCTATAGTACAATTAAAAAAAGTAATACTAAAAAAACAATTGATTTTATCTATATCAATCCCCTACATTCTAATCAAATACAATAAAAGCTGTTGACTAAAATAGCATAAAGCTTCTCGTAGAAATGACATTAATGATCTTTGTTTTATTTATCAAAGATGTTTCCAAAAACATTACCCTTAAATTTTTGAATATCACTTCTACGATTAGCTCTTTGCTATACAATCAATTACAAATCAGATCGTAACAATATAATATTATCCATAAAAAGAATTGGACTACCACCTCCACCTGCGTTTGCCGTTTTCTTGTAACCCATTCTAATTATTACTGATTTAGGTGTAGTAACCGTAAATACCAAACTATGTGTCTTCCAAACATTAAGTGCTGTTGAATAAGAATCATAGATAGGCAAACCATCCATTTCATACCCCATCAAACTAGATGCCCCAGTAGCAGTTTGAGAAACCAAAGAATTCCAAACCAAAGTGTACTTCCCTATTGGTAATGTTATTACTTGTTGTGCATATAATTCAACAGGAGATGGCAACCAATGCTCTTTAACAGCTAAAAGCCCACTTCCCCCAGTCTGAGTTATTTGAGGAGTAGTTCCAAATACATTACCCGCTGTATTATAAGTAGAATTATACAATACTGGAGCTAATTTTTTATATTCAATTGGCTTATTTGATGCTACACCATTTGTAGTAAGATTAGTCCCTGGTGGAGTATTTGTTGACCAACCCGGAACCGCATAAATACCATCAACAACTCCAACAAATGCTGCTGTAGGCCCCAAAGGATTTGTTTCGAAACCAGCATTAACAACATATAGACTTGTTACATCTACCTGGGGAGCAAATAAACTTTCAGGTGTAAAGAAACTGTCTATTGCCCCTTCCTCTGGTAGATAAACTGTTTTATATTTAACATTAGTACCCGCTTTAAAATCTGAAATTTTAAAATCACTTTGGTTTATAGGCATTATTAATTCCTTCTCTGAATCGTCTGTTGCAGTATACTTTAGAATAGAATAAGATGATTTAGCTGTTAAATCATTTAAAGCTGCAAGGTTTCCATCTAGATTAACTCCACTATTAATACCTACAGCTATATTTCTATTCATAATAGCTGCAGTTAAAGAGGCCTCATAGCGTTCACCATAAACATTACCAATGACATAAACTGGAACAGATTTATTTCCTAATTTATCGTAGGTACGTACTTCAAAATTGTATATATTTTCATCAAGATCATTAATAACAACATCTAACTCATCAATTCCTGATGTTCTGGTGATGGGCACTACTACTGAATCTTTGTGTGTATTCCAAAAAACACGTACTTCACTTACCTTAGGGTCAGAAATGATTAGTCCTTTTATATTTACTCTATTTCTTCCTCCATAAACATGTAACGAATCAATTTTTCCTGTATAGGATACTTCACCATCTTTGATAAAATCTTTATAGGTATCATCAATACTACTACAAGACCATAATCCTGCTGTTATAAGCAACAAGATTATGGATGGGAAAATATATTTTTCTATTTTGTTCATAACAATAGTTTTTGACATTAAACATTAATTAGCTCCATAAACCTGAATTTCAGCAATAGCCATAGATCCAATACCTCCCCAGTTTTTAAGAGATTTTATTCTCAAATATCGAATAGGAGGTGCTGTTGCATCAAAATCCCAACTGAATCCTGCTGCGGCAATATTGTAATCTTCAGACGTTTGCTCTCCAAATGGGAGACCTGAAGGTTTCACAGCATTGTAGGTTCCTAATTTTATCCAAGATTCATCTAGATTTCCATCTGGATTAGGACTTGCTGAACCCCAAATCTCAAATTCTTTCAAATTCCCTGTATAATAAAAGGTTCTTCCATTATAATATTCAGGGTAATCCCAAATTACAATACGACTCATCCTTTTGAGGACACCGGTATCAATAGTCACGACATGCTGTCCCGCTACCGCACCTTGTGTTAAAAAACATCTTGGCCAATCCCATTGATTACCATCCCACATTCCTGAAGGTACAGCTGAAGTATGTGATGGAGTATCTCCAGGTAAAGGAAAATGTTTATACCCTGATTTAGGAATGGTAAACTCTTCTAATGGAGTTAAATTAGCAAATATGGTATCAGTTGTATTTAACCATCTATCCCTAACGGTAATCGCAAATTCCTGCTCAACTGGCTGAAAACCTCTCACTGTTCTATTAATGAGATCAGTAGAAGTATAAATACTTCGAGGATTAACAACCCAATCTCCCTTAATATCTTTTTGCATTACAAGAATAGAAAGATTTGCACGTGTTAAATTATTACCTGTAACATAAATACCACCAAAAGCAGCACCAGTTTGAAGACTTCTGTACACATCCCAGATTGGCGATTCTAAAGGTTTAATTTTTACAACAACTGGTTTAGATGCAGTTTCACTTCTATTCACAGCATACACTTTTACATCATGTTCTTCTGTATCGGCAAAACCATCAACTGTAAGCGTATTATTATAATAGGAAGATTTTACTTCCATTTTACGTCCAGAAGCAAGTGTATATTCAGCTTTGATATATAATAAATCCTGATCCGAAGGCAAAGTATAGGTTAATTTAGCTTTACCTGGTAAATTTTCAACAGTTACATTCTCAACTTGTCCGGGTGGTGTTGAGTTATGTTCTAAAGGCTCTAAATTATTTTGTTCGCAACTAACAACTAACAGCGTTATCATTGTTGCAAAAATGCTTCTATGTACTATTTTCCAATTCATAATTATCTATTTAATATTACCAACCTAAATTTTGAACTAAGTTTGGATTTTGAATTAATGCACTTTCTGGTATTGGCCAAAAATAATCTCGTGGAGCAACAAACTGTTGATTGGTCACAGTCAATTCCTGATAATAAGAAGTTTGATCAGTACCTTTAATATTCCATCCTGTAATTGGCGCATTTAAATTTTGAGCAGCTAACTTCCATCTTTTTAAATCCCAAAAACGATGTCCTTCAAATGCTAATTCAATTAATCGCTCCTGACGAATAATATCTCTAAGACCTGCTTGAGTAGAAGGTTTTGAGGGCATTGAAGAAAAATTAGCCCATGAATCCACTACACCTGCTAATCCGGCTCTTTCTCTTATACGGTCTAAATAATCATAAACCGTTGCAGAAGGCCCTTCAGATTCATTTAAAGCTTCAGCATACATTAAATATAAATCAGCTAGACGAAATTCCGGCCAGGCATAGCCTTTATAAAATGAACCTCCAGTAGTATAAGTAATTTGATTCCAATCTACTAATTTCTTCACAAAATATCCGGTAACATTCATATGAAATGAGTGTGAAGCTCCTGCTGGTTCCCCAAACTTAGCTTTTAATGACCAAACATTTCCAGCAGTATTATCGACATCTGATTTAGAAGGGCTATCATATTTGTACCAAACCCCTCCATCAAAACCTAAATCTGCATAAAAACGAGGCTCTCTGTCAAAATTAATTCTGGCAGTAACAACACCTTCTTTGATATGAAAGCGTTCTGCATTTGTAGCTGCTCTCAACTGAACATCATTTGAAAAATTTAAAGTCTTATCTTCATTAATTGGCACGCCATTTTTAGTATAAAACATTCTGGCAATTTTTAATGGAGGAGACATGATTTTTCTGGCGTCATTATGGTTATGTGCAGGATCTAAAGGAGGCATGGCTAACCTCTGGATATCGGAAGTCTGACTATTCGAATTACCCCAAATTATTTCCGAATTCCATCTTTCACAAACTGCCTGACGAATACTCATTTGAGTCATTGTTTCGGCTGAAAGAGTAAATGGAGATTGTGGAAAAACATATAAACTTTTACCGTTTGCTTCGGCTGACTCAATAGCCGCTAGAGCTGCATCAGACGCTAATTTCCATTTATTTACATCATAAGTAGCGTTAAATAATGGAGTCCCATCCTTATTCACTAAAGTTGCAAAATCATTATTTCCATTAAACAATGGACTGGCTGCCATAAGCAACAATTTAGCTTTTACACTTAAAGCAATCGTCTTTGTAATTCTACCCGCTTCAGTTGTTGGAACTATATCATTGTCCTCAGGCAATTTTGCAGTAGCTGTATCTAACAAATCTGCTATATATGAAACGCATACATCTACAGGCTCTCTTCTTACATTAATCTCATTCTCTGGCGCATCGATTGGAATATTAGTTCTCATAAGCGGAATTGGCCCATACATTCTTAGTAAATAAAAATGATAATATGCTTTCAAAAACTCCACTTCTCCTATCCATCTCTGTCTCTCTGTAGCGGTAATATCAGGAACTTTTGATTCATCTGTAAGATTTTCTAAGAAGATATTACAATGACGTATCCCTATAAACAATTTGTAATTATCCCCAGGTCCTCCTCCGGAATAATTTCCATCCCATACGTTGAAATAAGGATTTGCTCTTCTTTGACTGCCTCTTGCAATTTCAAATACATCACTGGCAATAGATGTTTTATAAGGAATCCACATTTCGTCACCTCCAAGAAAACCTGGATTATGGTAAATACTTCCATCTTTAGGAAGATAGGAATAACAAGTAAACAAATATTTCTCTGCTTCATTTCTTAATTTAAAAGCATTTTCAATAGTTGCAACATTATCTGGTATAACATCTAGGAAATCACTTGAACATGCACTTACGGACAATAAGGCAATAAATGATGATGCTACTGGAACAATAGATTTTTTCAATCTATATAGTATGGTTTTATTTTCTTTCATGATTAATATTTTTTATGCCTTTATCATTTTTCACATATTACAAATCAAGTAATATTCCAAAATTGTAAGTTACCTGGATAGGATATCCTAACCCATTTCCTCCCATTTCAGGATCCCACAACTTAAAACTACTGAAAACCACCGGGTTCATAGTATTAGCATACATTCTCAAACTAGAAATTTTAAATTTTTCTAAAAACGTCTTAGGAACATTATAACCTAACTCAATACTTTTAAGCCTTAAAAATGCCCCATTTCTCATCCACCAGGTAGAAGTTTGATTGTTATTTTCTATAAAGGTATCACTCAACCTTGGCCAAAAAGCATATAAATCTTGATTATCTTCTGACCAGTGGTCTTCGGCAATTACTTTCAACAATCCGTTTTGAGCTCCACCATTAATAACAAAAGGAGAGATATTTTGTGAATTAATAAAGAATGATGAACGAGCAGAACCTTGGAAAAACAAGCTAAAATCTAAATTTTTATATCCTAATGTTCCTCCAAAACCATAAATAATTTCTGGAGAAGTTGGATGGCCAATAGGCACTCTATCAAGTGAAGAAATGACTCCATCTCCATTCACATCTTTGTATTTGATATCTCCTCCACCATAAACCCCAAACTGTCTTGGTGAGTTAGCCGCTTCCTGATCATCAACAAATAATCTTTCAGCAATGTATCCATAAGTTTGAGAAATTGAATTTCCTTTTCGATACAAATAACTTAATTCGGGCGGATAATAATTTTCATCATATTTTAAAATTTTACTGGTTGAATATGTTAGATTCCCTCTTAAATTTGTAAACCAATTATTACCAAAGTGCTTATTGTAGTCAATGGACATATCCATACCTTTACTCTCAGCCGAACCAAAATTGGTCGCAGGTGTTACAGAAAGGCCTAAAGTAGAACCGATATTTGAACGGGTTTGTAAAATATTAGAACGGGTTTGTTTAAATGCATCAATAACTATATTAATAGAATTGAACAACTTCAAATCCATACCTATATTGATTTGTTTGGAACGTTCCCAACTAATCTTATCGTTAGCATATCTTGAAATAGAAATACCATCACGGTAATAACCATTTAAATCTCCAAAACTGGCTCCGTAAGTTCCATTATTCAAACTAACATTAGACAAATAAAAGAATCTATCATTTACATTTCCTATCTGATCATTACCAACCCATCCATAACTGGCTCTGAATTTTAAATTACTTATTACATCAACTAAGGGCTCGAAAAATTTCTCATTGGAAACTACATATCCTACAGCTAAGGAAGGAAAGAAACCATATCTATTGTTTTTAGCAAAACGCTCTGAACCATTATATCCAAAGTTAAACTCCGCTAAATACCTTCTATCATAACCATAAGTAAAACGACCTGAAAGACCAAAGTTTCTACTTGGCAAAGATGCTTGGAGACTTCCTGGATTCCCTGACTCAACATTTTGAAGGATATTAATTAACATACCACCCACATCATGCTTGTCATTAAAAGTTCTGTTATAATTAATCGATGTTTGAAGATAAATTTCTGAGCTTAGGTTTTTAGTACCTTCACTATAATTTAAATATTCTGTCCCAGGGGTTCCTATAGAACCTTCTCCTCCAGGATTCAACAAGTTTAAGGTTATGTCGTCATTATCAGGATTAATAGTTGCATTATAGAAAAAGGGATTGTACTGTCTTGAAAGACTATAAAATGAATATCTTCTAATATAGGTCATCGCTCTTGCATTTAATCCCTGAGTAATCGATTTAAGATCCTGCTTCAATTCTAACTGAGTTTGAATTGTAGAAGCTTTACTCACTTGATAGCCTCTTACCATTTCGGCGTATGGATTCGTTAACAGAGTAGTACTTCCATAACCAGCAACTGCACCACCAAATAAAGGATGCTCTATATAAGGTAATAAACTTGAAGGATAAACAGCTGGAAAGGCTACCGGATTAGACCAAATAGCTCTATTAAACAATGCCGTTCCTCCACCAACAGGACCTGTATAATCATCAAACTGACTATAAAATCTAATAATACCTTCAGTAGTTGGAGTCAACTTAATATTTACATTAGATCTAAAAGAATAATTTCTTAATTTAATATTATTATTAAAATTATTTAAACCATCCACTTTCAAAACTCCATTATCAATATTATAAGTACTAGCAACATAATATTGCGTTTTGTCACTACCTCCACTTACACTTAAATTATATCCTTGATTGAATGTATAATCTTTTATCAATTGATCAATCCAGTTATTGTTAGGATATAAAATAGGATCAGCACCTGCAGCCGTTCTGTCTATCTTTATCTGCGAATATGGCAAGACGCCTATTGGATTTCGGGTCAAGACAGCTTCATTTGCCAAATTCATATAAGTGATATTATCAGCAAAATTGAAATTTCGAGTATTAGTTGAAAGCTTATTCTCTTGTCGAAATCTAAGTTTTAACTTTCCTGCTTTACCCGATTTAGTAGTAATCAACACTACTCCATTAGCACCACGAGCTCCATAAATAGCTGCGGCTGATGCATCCTTTAATACAGAAAAATTCTCTATATCATCAGGTTGTAAACGCGCCATATCCGTAGTAGTAGATTCAACTCCATCAATCAATATTAATGGATTAACTTTTCCGGATCCGAAAGACCCTAAACCACGGATAAAGAAATCTGAATTATCTGCTCCCGGTTCACCACTTCTTTGATAGGCAATCATACCTGATACTCTACCCGCCATCATTGTTGTAAGGTTACTAGTAGGTCCTTTTATTTCACCTACTGGTATAGATGTTATCGCACTTACTAAACTTGTTTTCTTTTGAGTTCCGTAACCCACAACCACAACTTCATCTAATCCCTCTGAACTAGGTTTTAACTGCACTTTAAATTCTGAACGGGTCCCTATTTGTAATTCAACCGTTTGATACCCTACAGAACTTACAACCAAAACTTTTGAATCTGCAGCTAACTTCAAAGTAAATTTACCATCAAAATCTGTAATTGTTCCTATCTTAGAATCAAGAATAGAAACTGTAGCACCTGGTAGTGGCATACCATTTTCGTCATTAATCTGACCACTAATCGTTTTTTGTTGTTGTACTGTTTTAAGTCCCTTGTCACTCACATAATCTAAAGTATATGCCTGCACTTGATAAAAAGATGCTAACACACAAAAAAGAGTCAGCTTTTTTCTTAAATCAAACCCATATACACGATCAGGAGCTTTTTTCATCCTAATAAAATTTGTCATGTTTCGTTGTAATTTTTGGTAAGTTATTAATTAGTTAGTTGAACATATTGTAACACAAAAAACTCTATCTAAAGTCAATTTAAACTATTCTTAAGAAAAGATTTGTAAGTGTTAACAAATAATTCACATTACAAATCTATCTGAACAAAGAGACACTAGAGGGGGGAATTTCAACATTAAAAAGGGGACAAATCAGTAAAATCAACAAAAAGAAGCATACCATATTAAAACAACAAAAAAAATAGACAAAAAAAACACATGTTACAATAATTACCCCAATATACTACTACAACCACAACGCATAATTAACGGATCTTTATTTAAAAAAGACATTTTAATAACCGAATAGAACAAATAAAATTTAACTCTATTTTAATATAAGTATTTTAAGAAAACTGGTTAATATAAAAAAGCATAAATAGAAATTCAAAAACCCAAAAAAAAAGCAACAAAACTATTCTAAATCTAACCCCAACTATACAAAACAATTCTTTTATCAATTTAATAAAAAAGCCCGACACAAAGTCGAGCTTATCAAAATCTAAAATTAAAATATCGGAACTAAGCACTTAAAAAACCCTATACACAAAGTATGATTTTTCCGAATTAATCTACAAATCGAACCATTTCAGATGCTGCTAACAGAAAAGCCCCAACACCAAAATCAGCTGTTGAATTTTTATCCACCACTTGACCCGGAATAGCTTTTTCGCCAATTGGTTGTACGTAACCCAAAGCACCATTATCCTGAAGTGCAAAATGAGTTAAATAATTCCATGATTTTTGGACCACAGGCAAATACGTAGCTTTGTCTAAAAAGCCATTATTGATACCCCATAAAAAGCCATAAGTATAGAAAGCTGTTCCACTAGTCTCCGGCCCAGGAGCATGTTCCGGATCTAACAGACTACGAGTCCAATAACCTTCTTTTTGTTGGGCTGCAGCCAATGACTTAGCCATATCTTTAAAACGATTGATATATTCCTCTCTGTATTTTGATTTTTTCGGCAAATCCTGAATAATCTTAGCATATCCCGCAAAAATCCAGCCATCACCGCGTGCCCAAAAATCTTTCTTACCATTCACACTTTTATGTTTAGGATATACATATTTAGCATCTCGGAAATACAACTTTGCCTCATCGTCATACATAATACTATTAGCATAAGTCAAATATTGATGTAATTTTTCTAAATACAACTCATTTCCTGTAACCTTATACAGCTTTGTCATTACCGGCATAACCATATACAAACCATCTACCCACCACCAATAATCATTTGCAGAAGTACTCATCTCGTACTCCATTACTTCGCGAGCACGGGCAATTTTATAAGCATCCTTTTTTCCTGTGAAATTGTATAAATCAATATAGGTTTGAAAACAAATTTGCCAATCGCCAAACAACACATGCTTGTCATTTTCGCCATAATTATATTTCCATTCCGATTTATCTGTAGATTTAGCCCCCATCCACTGGTTTTTTTCCGCCCAGGCTAAGGAATAATCCAAATACTTTTTGTTTTTAGTCACTTTGTATGCTTCCATATTTCCTGTATGATAGGCCGCTATATTCCAAAATGCATTTCCTAAATCAGGATGGGTATTTCGCCAATGAGTATTTACTTTATCAATTAATGCAATTACTTGCTTTTTTGATTCACTGATTCCTGTTTCCTGCTTCACGGCACCACTTTTACAACTAACAAACACCAAACTAAAAAGTGAGAGTAGAATAAAAAATGAGTTTTTAAAATTTATCATTTTAATTTATTTAGTTAAAGATTAATAATTAATTAGACGCATGATCAATAGGAATACTCATTCCTGACCAAATTTTCTTTTGTGTCCAGGACTCATAATTATCAGTCCAAAAAGAATCTGTCACTGGCAAACCAAGCACTAAAAATGCCTCCGAACATAAATACAAACTTCCGGTTGAAATATAACCTTCACCAATATTAGGCTGATGCCCATACAAACCTATCTGAAGCCAACCCTTATTATCAAAAGTACCAGGAGCACTTATCTGACGTTGAATCATAGCATACAAAGCCGAACGCACCTGAGAAGGTTTTATTTCTTTAGGCAATTCTTTCCAAAGAGCAATTTGAGACAATAACTGGAAAGCCCCAAAACGATATGCTAACGACCTTCCTATAGGCGGATAAGTTCCATCGGGAGAAATCATACGTTCCTGGATTGCAGCATAACGTCTGGCTCTGTCAAGTTCTTTCTTAAAAGCCTCTTTATATGCAACCTCTTTTTCTACTAATGTTTTATAAACATCTAGCTGCATCGGATGAATCACGAAACTATTGTAATAATCCCAATGAAAGTCTGGACCATCACCATATGTTCCATCTCCTAAATACCATTTCTTATGCTCCTCCAAACCATAATTTAATCTTTCACTATCTACATCTCTATCAAATTTGAATATTGCAGCTTCAACTGTACTAGCAAAAAGCAACCAATTGCTATGATATGGCTTTATTATTCTAGAAGATTTAAGTGATTTAATCACATTAGCCTTAGTGACTTCATCTAGTGGCTCCCAAAGTTGTTTTGGTGCACGTAACAAAGCCTGGGCAAAAAATGCAGCATCTACTAAAGGCTGTCTGTCAACTACAAAATTCATAAAATCAGGGGAATTGGGATCGGTTGCATTATGGATACACTTTTGAGCCAAAGCTATATACTTAGCTCTCAATTGTCCTTCAGGTGTAGCATCTGCCCCTAACTCTAACCAAGGCGCCATTCCAGATAATAGACGCCCAAAAGCCTCCAGATAAGTAACATGTTTTCTATCATCCCAAGCTCCGGGAGATCTTTCTACAGGCATTTGTTGTTTCAGTTGATTATTACTTAGAGCCACCAATAGAGGGTCACCTATTTTTACTAACGAAGCAACAAAAAAAGCACGAACTTCTTTTGGAGAAGTTTTTTCTATTTTTTTATTCTGGGCATTTAAATGATTGACTACTAGAAAAACAAAGAAAAACAAAGAAATACTTTTTTTCATATAATTAATTATAACATTTTATTTTAAAAATTGGTCTCGAGTAACTATTATACAGACTTCCAAAAACTTTCATTAAGCATATATTTATTATCCTTTACGTTCTGATACTTTTTCTTAAACTCAGAAGGGTTCATATCATAAAATTGCTGAAATTGTTTCCTGAAATATTTTATATCACCAAAACCAGCCATCGAAGCAGCCTGGCTAATTTGCAAATCTGTTGTAATCAACAATGTTGCTACTTTTCTTAATCGAACATTTCGGGTAAATTCAGCTAATGATTTACCCGTAATTTTTTTGATTTTTTTATAAACAAGAGAATGACTCATACCTATTTCAGTTGCCAAATCTTTCACATTAAAATTCTCAACATCCAAATTAGCATCAATAATTTCAACAATTCTATCGATCAGTTTCTTATCTTCATCAGACAATTTAAGACTTGTAACATTTTTTGTAACCGAATTAAGTAAATAATGCTGTTCACTTTCACGTCTAATCAATATCCCGTTAATTCTAGCTAATAAATACTCGTTATCAAAAGGCTTAGTTATATAATCATCAGCTCCTACTTCGGCTCCTTTTAGTTTTACATCTTCAGCTGTTCCTCCAGTCAAAAGTATTACTGGAATATGCTTTAACTCTTCATCTTCCTTGATATGCTTACAAAAAGCTACACCACTCATCTCTGCCATTACTACATCAGAAATAATTAAATCAGGCTCTACTTTCCTAATAATCAACAAAGCTGCTTCTGCATTTTCTGCTGCGGTCACGCGATATTTTGGTGATAAAATTTGTTTCAAATAATTCCTTATCTGCGGATTATCATCAACTATTAAAATACTTTTAGTTTCTTTAGTTAAATCAGTATCTATTTCAATTTCTTCATCAATATCAGCCAATACATTTTCCTGAATTTCTTTATCCTGCAAAGCTTCCTCTAAAAACAGCGTTCTATCACTTAAATCTTCTCTTATTTCAACATCTCCAAAATGCTGTTTTCCTAATCGCAATCTGATTTCGAATACCGCACCTCCTTTTTCATTATCATAACACTCCACAGAACCATAATGCTGTTTAATAAATTGCTTTACTAAATAAAGTCCAATACCAAATCCTTTACGACTATTTTTAATATTTCTATTAGACTGGTAAAACAAATTGAAAATTTTCTCTTTATCAATATCAGTAACCCCTTCTCCATTATCCACAACATTAATGACAACTTCTTTTTCTGCACAACGAATATTAACCTCAACAGCACCATTCTCTTTCTCTGTAAATTTTAAAGCATTTGAAATTAAATTAAATATTGCCATTTCAATTTTTTCCCTATCTACATAGATATACAATTTCTCCTCCGAAATACTAAAACTATAATCTATATTTTTGGTTTTGGCGTGGTGAACAAAACAACTAAAAACTTCTTTCCCTAATTCTACGATATCAACTTTAGCTATTTTTAATTTCCCTGTCTCGGTTTCTGTTTTTCTAAAAAGCAACAATTGATCCACCAAACTCAATAGTCTTCGGGAATTACTATATATCATCTCTATAGCACTCGGATCTATTTGCTGTTTATCTCCATAGATAATATCCTTTAATGGATTAATAATCATTGTTAAAGGAGACCGAAATTCATGAGAAATATTAGTGAAAAAAGTTATTTTTTTCTCATTCAATTCTTTTTCATGCATAGCTAAATCTTGAGACAGCTTTACCTCATATTTTAACTGAGCTTGCTTACGTTGGTATTTATCAACAATATAAATTCCAAAAGCAACAGCCAAAACATAAATAAAATAAGCATACCAGCTCCGATACCAAGGAGGTAGAATAGTAATTGGTAACGAAATGTATTCTGAATTCCAAATTCCTTCTGCATTAGTAGATTTGATTTTTAAAACATAATTCCCTTCTGTCAATCTAGAATAATTAGCAGTTCTAATATGATCAACATAATGCCATTGATTATCCCAACCTTCTAAAAAATACGCATATGATATTTTTTCTGGCAAACTATACTCTAAGGCTGCAAATTCAATATTTAACATTGATTCGTCATAGGGTAATCTTAATTTTTCTAAACCATAACCGGTCAACCCTGATTCACTGTATACTTTATTGTTAACTTTAATATTACTAATAATCAATTTAGGAAATGCATGAATTATACTATTTACCTTAGTATCAATAATATTAAAACCTTTTATTCCACCAAATACAATTTCTCCTGTAGAAAGTTTGAGCCCGGCATTATAATTAAATTGATTACTCTGAAGCCCATCTGCATCATAATAAGTGGTAATTTTTTCACTAGTTTGATTGTACACAAAAACGCCATTGTAAGTACTGCACCAATAAAGCCCTTGATTATCTCTAACAATATTCAAAACTGAATTATTTGGAAGCCCGTTTGTCTGAGTCAAAAAACGCATTTGTAGCGTTTTTGGATTAAAAACCATCAAACCGGCTCCTTCAGTACCTACAAGAATTTTCGAATCTGACACAGGCACAATTGAACGAACAGGATATTTAACTTCGATAGTTTGACTACTTAATGTTTTGGGATTAAGACGAATTAATTGTGTAAAATTACCTAACCAAATATCCCCAAACTTATCTTCTGACATGGAAATAATTCCGCTAATTTTAGCATCCACAAAATCAAACTGATCGATAGCATCATTATAACGATACAAACCGTGCTCATCAGGTGATCCTGCCCACAAAACACCATTACTACTTTTAAAAAGTACCCAAATGTTTTTTTGATATATATTATATATATGATTTAAAGGATAATAGGTTTTAAAAGTATGACTTTGCGCATTAAAAAGACAGACTCCTCCACCATAAGTACTAAACCAAGTCCCTTTTTTATCTTTTATAATCGACGTAACAAAATTATTAGTTAAAGAGTTTGGAACCGTAGCATTATAACTATAATTGGTAAAGACATTGTTCTTTCTATCCCATAAACTAGCACCTCCTCCATCAGTACCTACCCAGAGATGATCACTATCCTCTTCACAAAATGATAAAATAAAATTACTAGGAAGTGTATTTGTTGACTTTGAGTTTCTGGAAACAGTCACAAAAGGAGTTTTTTTAATTTCCAATCGGTTTACCCCACCCCTTAGAGTCCCTATCCAAATCCGATTATCATTATCTAAACACAAAGAAGAAATTGCATTACTATTTAAATCACCTTCTTTAAAAGAGCTACTTAAAAAAGAAAAAGAATCTAATGTATAATTATACCTAATAATGCCGTTACCGTTTGAAGCTATCCAAAGTTCTCCAGTATCAGGCTTATATATCATATCAGTAATAGGATTATGAAGTTCCGGATTATAATAATAACGAAAGTTCTTATCGACAATATTATATTTTAACAAACCTGCATCAATAACTACCCAAATATTCGAATATCGATCATAAAAAACACTATTTCCACTTAATACATCAGCAAAAACAACTACTAACTTAGTTGATTTTGAATCCATTTTTACAATCCCAACTCCCTGTACAAAACCCCATAACCTCCCAGATGTATCAAAATCAATACCCTGAACATGATAATCCCATTGTAATTTACCTTTCACGTAAAGTGGGATTTCAACAACTTTAGAACTTTTTGAAGAACAATAAAGCAATCCGCTACCAGCCGTAGCGATATACATTGTATTTTTAGAATCTTTTATCTCATTTATTGCAATTTTAATCGGCTCTATTTTTTTCGATATTCGATTAAAATAATATCTTGTACTAAATTGATTCGTTAAATAATTATACACACTGATACCGCCTTTTGTACCTACCCATATCTCGTTTTCAGTCCCGCAAATACTAACCACCCTGTTATTTAACAGAGATTTTTCATCATTTGGTTCATTTCTAAAATTTAAAAAATTATAACCATCATATCTACTTATCCCATCATAGGTACCAAACCACATTAACCCTCTCTTATCTTTATATACTGCTGTTACAGCATTATTAGCTAATCCATTTTCGATTCCCAAATAGCTAATACTGTATTTTTTCGCAATAGTATTTGGAACAACTGCCTGCAACTTTGCAGAAAAACAGAGTAAAAATGTAATCAATAAAAGAGTTTGGTTTTTAAATGTAAACATGTAATGGTCCTCTGGTTAAATAGTAAAATTAAGTTTTTTGAAAGAACTTATGTATATACAATTCTAAAAGTAGAAAAAACCTATGAAAAATATCATAGGTTTTTCAAAATAAAAAAACAAATCAACCACTATTAGTTCACTATTGAAATAACATAAGAATAACTATATTTTTTATCTAATAATCGATATTTATCATGAGGTAAAGAACCCCAGCTATCATCACCTCCCACTCCTCTTTGTTTATAATCTAGGTGCAAATAAACGGATTCATTAGAATCTAAATTTAAATCTGAAGGATGACGTTGCGATTTACGCTTTCCAGGATCCAAATCTTCTGTTGGTATATTTAATGCACTAAATCCAATAGACTGTTCCCCTGTGATTTTCAATCCCTGTCCTTTATCATTTTTCAATGTTAGCCATCTTACATCTGTTTTATAACCTGATTCTTGAGGACGAATGTAATTTCTTGTATATTGATTAATCACTTTATCTGAATATACCCCCATGAAAGAAGCGGTGTTTCTATCAGAGTAATTTTCCCAAGGTCCTCTTCCATAATAACTTAAATTTTCATAGCTTCCATTTAATTTCATACGCATCCCAAAACGAGGCAATTCAGGCAATTCTTTTCCATTTATATCAACAGAAGCTGTAACTTTAACAGAACCATTATTTTGAATTAGATAATCTACAGTATATGGAACTTCCACCTTAGCTAATTTGTACACCACTTTAACCAACACTCCTTCTGAAGATTTTTTATCAAGATTAACACTTACAACAGTTGGATTCTTATGTGCTTCCCTCCATACAACTAATTTATTTTGCATACCGCTTCCAAAATCATTATCTGTTGGCGCACGCCAGAAATAAGGCGTTGGAAAACCCGAAATTATAGTTGACGGATCATTTTTCAATCCATACTTTACCAATTCGCCATTTTTCAAATCAAATTCGCCCATTATACTTTCATTTTCAAAAGAAAGCACATCACCTTTCACATTATACTTGAATTTAGATGGACTTTTTGAGGCCAAAACATTATTTTTAAAATAATTTCCTTGACCAATAGCAAATTGTTCTCTGGCAAATTCATGACCTTTAGCAACTAAAGGTGTATCGTATTTTGAAACTGCAAATACATTTAAGAAATATTCCGCACCAGCGTCGACAGCTCCATAGTTGATTTTTATTTCTTTGGACTCTTCTGGATTTATATCTAAATTGAATTCACCAGAATTAACTTTTAAACCATTTTTTATCAACTCCCATTTAAAAGTATAATTAGACAGATTGGTAAAATTGAAATAATTTTTCACCAATAAATCCGTATCATTTTTAAGTTGAAATTTAATATCCTGATACATTTTTTTTACTTCAAACAAACCAGGATGTGGAATTCTGTTAGCAGACACCAAACCATTAGCACAGAAATTTTCGTCATTTTGCAATGTAGCTCCGCCCAAATCACCTCCATAAGCCCAAAACTCAACTCCTTTTTCGTTTTTGGTTTTGATACCCTGATCTACCCAATCCCAGATAAAACCACCCTGCATATGCTTACTTGCATGAATAATATCCCAATATTCCTGAAAATTACCACTACTGTTTCCCATAGCATGTGAGTACTCACACATAATATATGGACGATCCTTTTGAGCGTTTGCATATGCTTTCATACTCTTAACACTAGGATACATTGGACACACGATGTCAGTATTTTTATTCTCCCCTGCTTGCTCAAACTGAACTGGACGTGAAGAATCAACCTGTTTCAACCAATTATATGCATCATAAAAAACAGGACCATTACCACATTCATTCCCTAAAGACCAAATAATAATAGAAGGATGATTTTTGTCAAACGCAAACATTCTTTTAATACGATCCAAATGTGCCGGAGCCCATTCCGGTAAATAAGCAGGATGTTTTTTCTGATCAAACCAACTTTGCCACTCAGCTCCCATACCATGAGTTTCAATATTAGCCTCATCAACTACATAAAACCCATATTCATCACATAAATCATAAAACTGCGTATCATGTGGATAATGACACATTCTAATCGAATTGATATTGTATTGCTTCATTAACTGAAGATCTTTTATCATCAAATCTTTATTAGGAACATGCCCATTTACATCATCATGTTCATGTATATTAACTCCTTTTACAAGAACAGCTTTTCCATTTACTAACAACTGAGCATTCTTAATTTCTACCTTTCTGAATCCTGTTTTCTTAGAAATAACTTCTAAAACATTTCCTTTACTATCGCGCAAAGTAATTGTATAACGATATAAATTAGGAGTTTCTGCATTCCATTGTTTTACGTTTTCAATTGTTTTTGTAAAATTGATTGCACCATCTTTTATTGTAGTTTTTTTACTTTCTGAAAAAATCATTTTTCCTTCATTGTCAAACAAATCTAATTTCACAACAGGATTCGTAATTTTAGTATTTGCAAAAGATTTCAAAGTAATATCGACATTGAAAATTCCATTTTTATATTGACTATCTAAATCGCTCTTTACAAAATAATCCCAAACAGTCGTTTTAGGCATTGCCTGCAAATACACATCACGCTCAATTCCGCTCAACCGCCAAAAATCCTGATCTTCTAAATAACTTCCATCATGCCAACGAAAAACCTGAACAGCAATCAAATTATTTCCCTTCTTTAAAAATGAAGTAATATTAAATTCGGCAGGAGTTTTAGAAGCCTTTGTCATCCCCAGCTCTTTTCCATTCAAAAATACTTTGGCATAACCAGTAATAGAGCCAAAATGAAGTATAATTTCTTTATCTTTCCAGGAATCAGCAACAATAAAAGTACGTCGGTAACTTGCTACAGGATTATAATCTCCTCCAATAAACGGAGGATTTTTTGGAAATGGATAAGTAATATTAGTATAAATAGGAATATCATAACCTTGCATTTCCCAGTTTGAAGGAACTTTTATTACATTCCATTTCGAATCATCTAAATTTTCAGAATAATAATCCAATGGCCTTTGTGCCGGATTTTTAACAATATTAAACTTCCAATCCCCATTCAAACTTTGATACAACAATGACTTTCTAGGATCATTACCCTTTAGTTCAGCCTCATTGCTATACAAAAGGAAGGAACTTCTCCCTTCAATTTTTCCTCTGTCCAAAAGCTGAGGATTCTCCCAATCGTTATTTTGTGCAAAATTAATTTGTGCCCCTAAAAAAAATGCAAGAGCTAAAAAGACATTCTTCATCTAACTATTTTTGATTATCTAAATTTTCATACATAAATGAACCCGTAAATTGTTATTCCAAATTAGCCCTATAAACTAATTAATATACACACTAAACCACCGAATTATAAACCAATAAATAAGACGACTAGGCTAATAAGGAATAACAAAATCTGAAATACAAATTTAGACAAGCACATAAAAGAGATAAGGGGGTAATACAATACAATAACGGGGGTATTTCAACATAAACTACTCAAAAAAAGCATTTCAATTAATAATTTTCCTAAAAAACAATTAAAATAGAAATCCCAGAACTTATAGAATATTACACAAAAAGAACCTTAGAACAAATAAATTAATTAGTTCTAAAGTAATAAACGAAGCGATAAAAAAGGTAAAAAAACAAACGAAACATTTGAATACGATTTTACAAACTAACCCAGATGTAAACATGCTTCTGCAGAATCTTTTAATGCGAAAATAAAAGCTTTCAGAAGTCAATTTAGAGGAGTCAGAAAAATTGATTTTTTTCTATTCAGATTATCCAATCTTTTTGCTTAGTCCCCAACTTTTGAACTTGATCCCTTTTGAACTTGATCCAAAATATCACATAAACAAAAAAGCCCCTTCTTTCGAAGAGGCTTTGTACCCGGAGCCGGAGTCGAACCGGCACGGTTTCCCACAGGTGTTTGAGACCAGCGCGTCTACCAATTCCGCCATCCGGGCTTAGCAGACAAGAATAATAATCAATTATTCTAACGCAATAAAGAAAGTTGATCGAAGACCAAATGTCTTTTCTTTAACACGGTGCAAATGTAGAAAATATTATTTAAGTTCCGAATAAAATTTCTGAAAAATTTACTTTCACAGTCAAATTAATTTTCTAATTTTGCAGCTCGATAAAACAACATATACTAACACACTCCATCCGAGACACTTACATATACTCTAAACTTTCACAAAAAGAAAAAACAGGACTATATCAAGTATATCGGAATAAAAACAACAAATTAAATGTCACAAAGAGAACCAGAAGCTAAAATTTTTGCTTGTTCAAAAAGTGTCTATCTAGCTGAAAAAATTTCCGAAGCATACGGAATTCCGCTAGGGAAAGTTTCTTTATCACATTATAGTGATGGCGAATTTCAACCTTCATTTGAAGAATCAATTAGAGGTTTACGTGTTTTTCTAATTTGCTCTACATTCCCTGATTCAGAGAATTTAATGGAGTTGTTATTGATGATTGACGCTGCAAAACGTGCTTCAGCAAGACACATTACTGCTGTTATGCCATACTTTGGTTGGGCAAGACAAGACAGAAAAGACAAACCAAGGGTTCCAATTGGAGCAAAATTGATTGCTAAAATGTTAGAAGCAGCCGGAGCAACAAGGATCATGACTATGGATTTACACGCTGATCAAATCCAAGGATTCTTTGAAAAACCAGTTGATCACCTTTTTGCATCAACAATATTCCTTCCTTATGTAGAAAGCTTAAAGTTAGAGAACCTAACTATTGCTTCTCCTGATATGGGAGGTTCTAAAAGAGCTTATGCTTATTCTAAATTCTTAGAGTCAGACGTTGTTATTTGCTACAAACAAAGAAAACAAGCTAACGTTATCGACACCATGGAATTAATTGGCGAAGTTAAAGGTCGCAATGTAATCTTAGTTGATGACATGATTGACACAGGAGGAACTTTAGCAAAAGCTGCCGATTTAATGATCGAAAGAGGAGCTTTAAGTGTTAGAGCTATCTGTACTCACGCAATTCTTTCCGGATCAGCATACGAAAGAATTGAAGAATCAAAATTAAGCGAATTAATCGTTACCGATTCTATTCCTTTAAAGAGGGAATCTAAAAAAATCAAAGTGGTAAGTTGCGCTCCACTTTTTGCAGAAGTAATGCACATGGTACAAAACAACAATTCCATCAGCGGAAAGTTTATCATGTAGTCATTGCGAGGTACGAAGCAATCTCACTATAAAATGCACTGAAATATAGTGCTCAAAAAAAAGAGTTTAATTAATAACTATATAAATATTTAAAATGAAATCGATTACAATTAAAGGATCAGAAAGAGAAAGCGTGGGCAAAGTTGCTACTAAAGCCTTACGTAATGCTGGAGCGGTTCCTTGCGTGTTATACGGAGGAGATCAACCAGTTCATTTTTCAGCAGAAGAAAAAGCATTCAAAAACTTGGTTTACACTCCAAACGCTCACACAGTTGTGATTGACCTTGGAAACGGAAAGTCTTTCAATGCTATCTTACAAGATATCCAGGTTCACCCTATATCTGACAAGATTTTACACATTGACTTCTTTCAATTATTTGACAACAGAGAAGTTACAATTGAAGTTCCTGTAAAAATCACTGGTAACTCTAAAGGGGTTATGGCAGGTGGAGATTTACGTGTAAGCAACCGTAAATTAAAAGTAAAAGCTTTACCAGCTAATCTTCCTGATTATGTGGTAGCCGATATCACTCCTCTTGACATGGGTAACAAGTTATATGTAACTAAAGTACCTTCTGAAAACTTCAAAATCATGCACCCAGACAACACAGTTATCTGTCAAGTGAAGATGTCTCGTGCGGCTATGAAAGCAGCTCAAGAAGCAGCAAAAGCAGCAAAAGCACCAGCAAAAGGAAAGAAAAAATAATTTTTTTTTCAATCATACCAAAAGCATCAGTTTCTCAACTGGTGCTTTTTTTTTGGACAGAAGCGAAACATAAGGCATTCCAGCCAGCAAAGTTCCCGCTCCCGATAGCTATCGGGACCCCGTATCTCTCCATCCAAAAAAGGACCTCGAGGATACCGGCTCTATCAGGGCTAAAGCAGGCAAGATGATTGCATATCTTCTAACAAAATCCGCTTAACAAACCAACAAATAACCAAATTAACCTACTTTTGCAACATGAAAAATTGGTTAATCAACCTCTTTACAAAATCACAAAAAGAGGAAAACGCAGATAACATGAAGAAATACCTAATAGTAGGACTAGGAAATATTGGTGCCGAATATGTAAATACCCGTCACAATATCGGATTTAAAGTATTAGATTATTTAGCAAAAAAAGAAAACTTAGATTTTCAGACTGTAAAACTGGGCTCACTTGCCGAATATAAATTCAAAGGAAGAAGTTTTTTTCTTTTAAAACCAAATACCTACATGAACTTAAGCGGAAAAGCAGTGCATTATTGGATGGAAAAAGAAAACATTCCACTAGAAAACATCTTTGTTATTACTGATGACTTAAACCTGCCATTCGGAACGATACGCATTAAACCCAAAGGAAGCGATGGTGGACACAACGGATTAAAAAACATCAATTTAGTTTTGAACACCAACCAATATACACGCTTCCGATTCGGAATAAGTGATGAATTCAAAAAAGGAAAACAGGTTGATTATGTCCTTGGAGAATGGAATTCTGCCGAAAATGAGGCACTAGCTGAACGACTGGAAATTGCCTCAGAAGCCATAAAATCTTTCGGGACAGCTGGTTTAGAAAACACAATGACTACTTATAATGGAAAATAATAAAAGGCGAGAAAAAAGTATTTCTCGCCTTTTTTAAATCACTTACTTAATTATAATTTTAGTCTTCTTTTCAATATCACCATCTTTCAACACCACAAAATAAACTCCTGATCGAGGCCTGTTGGACAACTGAATATTCTTATCAAAACCTCCTGTATTGACATAACTTTCATAAAATATTCGTTTTCCGGAAAGATCAAAAACAAAAACCTCTATATCATTCGTAGAAGTACTTATATATTGAACATTAAAATTCCCATCATTAGAAGTAGAACTTACAATTAAATCACTACCAGCATCACCATAAGGAATCAACTTATAATCTTGAGTACAAATTGAAACCGAAGCCGAATTTAAAACTCCCGTATCACTTGTATACATATCCCTCATTCGTAAAGTCCAAGTTCCTTCAGGATTTTCACCTATAAAATCACTCAAATTCCCCAAAGGAACAACTGTTTGCAAACCAGACTTCCCACAAGACAATTCTTCTCCAGCATCATCATATACTAATTTTAATTCACCGTCAGTACTTCCGCAAACATTATACAATAACTTAACCACTGTTCCTTGTGGACTCACTAAATCCATCTGAACATCAGAAAAATAAGTATGCGTAATATCCAAACTCACATTCACACTTGCAACAGATGAAGTTGTAGCCGGAAAACTAATAGTTCTACTAGTATTAAAATTAGATTGTTCAGGAATAGGAAATGGAGTAGTGAAATTGAATGTTTGACAACTAGAATCTACCACGTAACCAATTGCGAATGCTTTACTATTTACAGCATAAAAAATATTATTTGTAGGCTCAATTAAAATCCTGCATAATTTAGAAACAACATTAGGTACTTTTATTGTTTCTGCCCCATCATTAGCCACTGAAGCAGCTAGAGTTATCGGAAAAGTAACCCCGTTATCCGTAGATAATTTAATATTGACTGCCGAAGCACCTTCAAGAGCAGCTGTTCCATTTACATTCCATGTTATTGTTTGCTCTGTATCCTGAAACCAACTTAAATTCTCAATATTTTGAGAGGTAATTTCGAAAGGTCCGGCATTAGCGCTAACATTTACTACCATTTCATCAGACAAAGTTTGAGCCTGCCCCTCAGCAGCATTATCTCTTGCCGTTAAAACAAAATGAAGTGTTCTAGCTACATCTGAAACCGACTCCCATTTATTCCTTAACCTCCCAGCTAAAACATTATCAAAAGCTGGCATATATCGAACAGGAGTACTAACTGGTGGCAAAGATCTAAAAAGAGGCCCATTCGTTTTAGTACTAACAGCCAAACTTAAATCCCCACTTGCAGTAGTAGCCGGATCATTTTCTTCCCAAACATAACTTACACCAGACGAAGTCCCTGCGGTTCCTTTCAACACAAAAGCGGTTCCTTTAGGAATAGTATAATCAGCACCGGCACTAACAGTAGGGCCAGCTGCAGCAATAGTCGTAACAACAGGACAGGTCTTTGTCGCTAGATTATTTTGAATTTGAGCAATACTAATAAAAGAAAAGTAATCATCCGAATGTAACTCCACATCATAGCCATCGGAAATTCCTGCATATGCCATAATAGTTGTACCACTACCAGGCTCAACATTAACTCCGGAGTCCTCAATTTTATATGAAAAAGTATGATTTGCTCCTAACTGATGCCCCATTTCATGGGCTACAAAATCAATATCAAAAGTATCTCCTTCAGGTCTGTCATCAGAAGGGGATGTATAAGCACTCCCTTTACCAGAATTACAAACACAACCAATACAACCGGAATTTCCACCACCACCTGTAGCTCCAAACAAATGCCCTATATCATAATTAGCACTTCCTATGACTGAGGTTAAATTATTTTGCAACTCAGAACTCCAAGCACCTTCATTTATTCCATTACTAACTCCGGTTGAAGAATCTGAATAAGGATCGGTAGCAGCATTGGTATAAATAACATCTGTATTATTGCCTATTAGAACTAATTTCACTGCCAAATCCCTGTTATAAATTCCATTAACCCTTGTCATGGTGGCATTCATAGCAGCTAAGGCTCCGCTTACCGTACCACCAAAATATTGGGCATATTCTCCCGTACAGGACAAAGCTAATTTCAATGTTCTAAATTTCTTATCGCTTGAAACGATTTTAGCAGTGGAACTTATTTTATTTGTAACACCTCCTTGATTATCAACAGTACTACAATTAAACGGCAAACGTTCTTTAGATTTATTTCCTGAGTCAAACACCACATAAACACCACCGTTATCGGCATCTTTTTCAATAAACTCGATCTTATTTCCTTTTCTGGTAATCATAGTTTGAATTCCCAAAGAAGACATACTAAAATGTATAACTGCTGTCGCATCTGTAATACCAACTCCGGAATATGAACGGATATCTGGATACTTTGCCTGAAGTTCAGGTTCAAAATTAGAATCTTCATGAATAGAAAACGCTTCTAAATCTCCATTAACATTAGGAATTGTTATTTTAGTTTTAACAGTTGAACTTTTTTTATCCTGAACAACTTTAAGCCTTTCTTTCAAAGTAACTTCATCCAACTGAAACAAGACAGCATTAGATTCCTCAACTTTACCTAAAAATTTACCAGAAGTACGAACTAAAGAAGAATTTATTCGCTTCCAAACCTCATTATCCTGCGCATGAACAACAGAAAAGCACAATAAGAAAAACAAGAGTAGTTTGTTTATTTTCATAATGAAATTAATTTGTGTCTCAAAAATAAAGTATTTAAAGTAATATACATTCACCCATTTGTTAATTAATGCGATAAACGCAACTGCTTTGACCAATATTATTTGCAATAGTTGAACTATTCAACTTAATTCTCTAAAAAAAATAAAATGAACATGTCTCAAAAATTAATTTAGATAGCATAAATTTGCACAACAATAAAACAATTGCTTTGAAGATTTTTAATTCTATAAAAGATTTTAGTTCTCCCAAAAAAACCATCCTAACCTTAGGAACCTTTGATGGGGTTCACATTGGACATAAAAAAATCCTTGAAAAAGTAATTCAAAACACACTAGACAATACTTACGAAAGTTTAGTTTTGACTTTTTTTCCTCACCCTAGAATGATTCTACAGGAGCGTTCAGAAATCAAATTATTAAATACAATTTCTGAAAAGGTAAATCTTTTAGAGCAATTAGGAATTGAAAACCTCGTTATCCATCCTTTTGACGAAAGTTTCTCTAGATTAACCGCCGAAGAATTTGTAAAAACAGTATTGGTAGAACAATTCAAAATCCACAAAATCATTATTGGTTACGATCATCGTTTTGGCAGAAACAGGACAGCGGATATCAATAACCTTATTGAATTTGGTGAGAAATACGGCTTTGAAGTTGAACAAATATCGGCTCAGGAAATCAATGACATCTCGGTAAGTTCTACTAAAATCAGAAATGCAATCCAAGAAGGCAATATGCATTTAGCCAACAACTATTTAGGCTATGATTATTTTTTAAGCGGAACAGTTATTAAAGGAAAACAACTCGGAAGAACTATCGGTTTTCCTACCGCCAATCTTAGCATTGAAGAAGACTACAAACTCATCCCACAAAAAGGCGTTTACATAGTTTCAAGTCAAATCAGCAATCAAAAAGTATTTGGCATGATGAATATTGGTCTTAACCCAACCGTGGGAGGAGAACAACTATCAATTGAAATTCATTTTTTAAATTTTGATGCCGATTTATACAATCAAAAAGTTTCTGTTTCTATTTTAAAACGAATTCGCGGTGAAGAAAAATTTAATTCGATAGACTCATTAAAAGTTCAAATTGAGAAAGACAAAACACAAACACTTTCTTATATCAAAAATTTCGAAATTTAATAAAAAAGCACCTGTTTTTTTAAAATAACTCCTGTTTTTTACGTAAATTTGATAGACAATACCCTGTTTATCAAACCATTATTTTTTAACCTTAAAAAATTAAGCGTATGAAACTCTCTAAAGAATTCAGCAATGGAGTCATTATTTTTTTAGGTATTGCTCTTTACTTTTTACTAATGGAAGCGCTTCAGCTTTCTAACGTTTACTTTTTACGACTCTTTAACATCATTTTTGTTTATTATGGTGTAAACAGAACACTAAAATCTAATTTTTTAGAAGGCAAAACTAACCTGTCTGACAATGCGATTTCGGCATTAATGACTTCTCTAACCGGTGTTTTTTTAAGTATTTCAGGACTTGTGGCCTACATCTATGCCAAAGGCGGCGATAACTACATTCTAACACTATCAGATACATTCCTCTTTGTAGGAAGTCCTTCGGTAATGACCTATAATATTTCTTTACTGTTTGAAGGAATTGTTTCGGCTGTAATCGTTACTTTTTCATTAATGTTATTTTGGAAAAAGAAATATCCATCTGATTAAACCATTAAAATTAGCGCAGTAAACCAAAACCGATAAAACCTACATCAAATGAAACCACCTAAAGAAATTACAAACGGAGTTATCATTTTTATAGCTATTGGAATTTACTTTTTACTCATGGAAGCCTTAAGCCTATCTAATTTATTCTATTTACGGCTTTTAAATATCTTTTTTGTTTTTTACGGGGTAAACAGAACCATTCAAATGAACCTCACTGAGGGCAAGAAAAAGTTTGTGTCAAATGCAGTTTCAGCCCTATTCACATCAATCGTTGGTGTTATTTTAAGCATCATTGGTCTGGTTGTTTACAGTTATCTTCAGGGTGGAGATGCTTTTACACAATCTTTATCTGAAACATTTCTATTTGGAGGCAATCCATCAATTGACGTCTATTCTATATCATTATTGTTTGAAGGACTTGCTTCTTCAGTAATTGTAACTTTACTATTAATGCTCTACTGGAACAATCGCTTTACAACAGATTAAATGTTATATCTTATTTTTACCCAATTCCTTTTTAAAGTCATTGCATTGCTATTTTGAACATTTTGACTACTTTTGAGCCATCAAAAAACACAATACAATGAGTATTACAAAACACAATTGGACAAAAGAAGAGATTATTGCTATATATAATAAACCAATGATGGATTTGCTTTATGAAGCAGCTTCAATTCATAGAGAACACCACGACCCAAATGTGGTTCAGGTCTCTACTTTATTATCTATTAAAACAGGAGGTTGTCCGGAGGATTGTGGTTATTGTCCTCAAGCAGCACGCTACCACACTGGTGTTGAAGGAAACGATTTAATGTCAGTTAATCAGGTAAAAGCACAGGCATTACGCGCTAAAGAATCAGGTTCATCTCGTGTATGCATGGGTGCAGCTTGGAGAAACGTGAAAGACGGACCTGAATTTGATCAGGTTTTAGAAATGGTGCGTACCATTAATAAACTAGATATGGAAGTATGTTGTACTTTAGGTATGCTTACTGAAAATCAAGCACAACGTTTAGCCGAAGCCGGTTTATATGCTTACAATCACAACTTAGATACTTCTGAAGAATATTATAAAGAAGTAATTTCTACAAGAGGTTTTGAGGACCGTTTAGAAACCATCGAAAATGTTCGTAAAACTAACGTTACTGTATGTAGCGGTGGAATAATCGGAATGGGAGAAAGCATCGAAGACAGAGCAGGAATGCTAGTTGCGCTTTCTACTTTAAACCCACAACCAGAATCAGTACCAATTAACGCTTTAGTTGCTGTAGAAGGAACTCCATTAGAAGAAGAAAAACCAGTAGAAATTTGGGAAATGATTCGTATGGTCGCAACTACTCGTATTGTTATGCCTGAAACTCAGGTGCGTCTTTCAGCAGGAAGAACTAATATGAGCCGTGAAGGTCAAGCCATGTGTTTCTTTGCTGGAGCCAACTCCATTTTTGCAGGAGACAAGCTTTTGACAACTCCTAATCCGGATGTAAACGAAGACATGAAAATGTTTGAAATGTTAGGATTAAATCCTCAAAAACCATTTACTAAAATTTCTCAACCTAAAACTGTTGAAGCAGAAGATTCTCAATTTGCTTCTTTAGGAGAAAAACCAAAATGGTCACGTCCAGGACACACTATTGAACGTAACTTAGAAGCATCAGTTAAAGGAAAATAAACCTATTTAACTATAAACAAAAAGCCATTAGACAAAATTCCTAATGGCTTTTTGCTTATATAAATATACATTAGTAAATAATCTTTTTCACTACTTTTCCCCCATTCTCTAATTCAAGTTTGACAATTAAGGCTTTGTTCTCAACTAATAAATTATTAATATTTACATTTTTTGAACCAAGAGCTGTTTCCGAATACACTATTTTACCCGACAAATCATAAATAGCAACTGCTTTAATAGATGTTTCAGCAGAAACAATTTTAATTACTTTATCAAACACCGAAACAAATACTCCCGGAACGGTATCGATTTCTTCTACAAAATCAGTTTTATCTTGGTAACGCAACACAAATCGATCATTAAAAATTCCTTTTTCAGTTAAAAACGAATATGGCTTGCTCAAATCATGCAGAACATTTAATAATTTATCTTCTAATAATACTTTTTGCGAAGCTAAAACACCATCAGCATGATCAATACTAATTTTAAATTCGCCCGCAATAGATGTTTTGTAACCTATTTCGATGCTGTCTTGAACCTGAAACGGTAAAGCGCGACCCTGCACAGTTAATTTCACAGATTGATTAATACTGTAAAAGTCCACATATTGATTACCGTCGTAGCTCATCCCATCAAATACACCTTCATATTCATTTGTTGCTCCACTTATGTACCCAACCAACATTTGTTTAAAAGCTCCTTGAGCGTTAAATAAATTTAACCACAAACGATTCTTTTCTACTTCGGCTACTTTCTGTTTAGCACTAACTGTTTTAAAAAAATGAGAATTATCTATTACATTGTTAGACATAAGCCGCATCTCATTTTTAAAAATTACGACTCCTCCATCTTCACTTGAAGGAGCAAAAAAACCTTGCCCAGCAGCTATTAAACCTGTTGGAGTTTCTAAATTATTATTATCACCTGGATCATTCTCATCTTCATCCTCAATAGCTGCATGAGTATTAACTCCTCCTGTTAAATTATATGTTGCATAATCATTACTAGTATAATTATACATCGCATCCCCATCTACAGCACTACTTGGTGGTGAATTATGAGTCCAAAAATATAGTGTCCCTTCTAACTTGTCTGCATTTTCAGTTAAAAATGCATCAGCACTTATCGCCGACGGATAAGGATTTCCTAACAGATAAACTTTATTAGCATCCAACGACTTGGTAATTTCTCCGTTATTTGGCATTCCTTCAAATTTAGGATTGCAATCAATTGCAGCAGAAGTAATACTAAAACTTTGTGGTGCTCTTATAATATAACCTTCACCTTGCTCCATCTCCTTATTACCATTATAATGAATCACCCAAGCTGTATCTGGATTATAACTATAATACTTATCAAAAAGCGTATATGGCGATAAATTTTTCAAGGTCTGCCCTTCAACCGGTGAAGACCAATAAGTAAAATCATAACGTTTTACTGGCTTTGTATATCGTTTGTAAAATATTTTTCCAAAATTTTCACTTTCATCATTTATCTGAATCAAACTGGCATTATTTTCAAAAGTCAAAGAAGCATTAGCATCTACTATCAACTCATTTCTCAATTTCATATATTTACCCGATTGAATAGTCACATTTGCACCTGAATTGACCTCACAGGAACATCCTTCAATATTAACATTTTCATTAAAATCAGATTCAAAAACCACTTTGTTTTCAATGGTAGGAACCACATCCCATACTCCATTCCATGTTCTTGTAGGTGGTGGATCGTTAATAACAACCACAAAAGGAACAGAAACTGTTTGAGAACTGCAATCGCCATTAGAAACAACAAAACTCTGTATTCCTGAAGACAACCCTGTAAGAGTAGCAGTGGAACCTGTCCCTGTATATCCTCCAGGATAAATAGTCCAAGAACCACTAGGCAAATCACTCAGTTCCACACTCCCTGTTGGGACAGCACATGTAGGATGAATTATTGTCCCTTGAACAGGAACAGTAGGACGGTCAAAAATAATTGAAGCATTCACAACTGTAGAACACTCAACAGAACTAAGGTAGGTTATAGTAACTGTAGTTATACCCTCGTTACGTATATCTTGAACTTCAATAGTTCCTGTTCCAGCAGTTTCAACAATCATTGTAGCCGGAGGTGGTGGCACAACCCCTCCATCGATAAAATAAGTAACCGCATAAGTACCTATTGGCAATCCTTCAGGGGTAGAATGCAATGTGATAGTTGGGCTTTGTTCGCAATTGGTATCGGCACTTAGACTTGTAATGCTATAAGTAGGACAAGTATAAGTTACTTTTATTTGCCCATTACCACCATTCCCTCCTGTACTATTAAATAAACTCAAGAGCGTCAAACCACCTCCGCCTCCACCTCCACATGAAGAACCATTACCACCGGAACCAACTAATAAATTTCCAGTCCCACCAGATCCGCCGCCGACAGAACCTCCGCTTCCAGGACTTTGATTTAACAATGTATTATTTCCATTACCGCCAGACGCACCAGATCCAGCACCACCTCCACCACTACCACTACTTAAACCCAATAGAGCAACATTTGCTGCACCTGCACCATTCCCACCGTTATAATCTCCACTACCACCTGCGCCTCCAGCACCATAGTTACCTGATGCAGTAGCTCCTTTACCTCCTTTACCTCCATTAGCTGTTAGAGTTGAAAAAACCGTATCACCACCATCTAAACCATGCATTGAAGAAGAAAAACCTCCTGTACCTCCTAGCCCTACTGTATAAGAAATTTGGACGTTTGTAGAAATTGGAGTTACAATAACAGTCCCTGACTTATAAGCACCTCCTCCACCACCTCCGCCAGCGGCACTCAAAAAATTAGAACCACCACCTCCACCTCCGGCTCCCCAACACTGCACATTCATACTAGTAACTCCAGCAGGAATTTCTATAGTACCAGAAGATGTAAAAGTTTTAGTAGTTTGACTATATGATAAAATTGTACCTATAAAACTGAAAAAGAACAGACTAATAGCTTTATCAACTACCAAATAAAAAGAGAAGTAATGTTTTTTCATACCCTTAATAATTAAATAGACAAACACCCAGATATATAATATCTAGTTTAGAATGACTTTTTGGGGGTAAAAAAATCTGTATTAAAATTATAAAAAAAATCGATTAAATGTAATTTTTTTCTGTTAAAATACAACAACATTATAACAAGAACTAAAAATCCTTTTGCAAAAGCGACTTGAATAAACTCATGAACTTTATATATAATGCAAAAAAAAATCCCGATTACGGTTTGTAATCAGGATTATAAAACTATCTTAAAATTACCATTAATAAATAATTTTTCTATTTACAGTAGTTCCATCTGCCATTAATACTTCAACTATCAACACCTGATTAGCTACCAGCAATTGATGAACATTAAATTCAGATAAATTAATATCCTTACTTCTAAACAGCACTTTTCCTGCCACATCATATACTACCACATTTTTCAATGTTCTTACTGAAGACTTAACATTTATCTCTCCGTTTTGAACAAAAACTACAACATCAAAATTAGAAGTCCCTTCATTCACCGAACCTTCAGACCCGTTATTCCCAGTATCTGAAGGTGTTTCCACTACTTCCTCAACGATATTTTTATCTACATAACGTAATACAAATCGATTATTAAAAACACCTTTTTCAGTTGTAAAAACATAAGGACCTTTTTTAAGATCATGAAGAACTTTCAAATCCTTATCTTCTAAAAAAACATTTTGAGAAGATAGAACGCCATCTGTATGATCAATACTTATTTCAAATTGACCAACAATAGCTGATTTATAACCTAAAGTCACTGTATCCTGTTTTACAAAAGGTAAAGCACGACCTTGAATAGTATATTTAACTGCTTGATTTACACTATAAAAATCAAGATATTGATTTCCATCATAAGTTAAACCATCAAAATTACCTTCATAATTATTAGTTGCTCCAGTCATATAACCTACTAAAGTTTGCTTAAAAGCACCTTCACTATTAGTTAAATTCAACCAAATTCTGTTTTTCTCTGTAATTGTAGTTGTCGTAGTGGTTTTAGAGGTATTTAACTTAAAAAATTGAGAATTATCTAACAAAGCTCCTGTTGAAGAATTTAACCTCATACTATTATTATAGACTACATTCCCCGTGGCTTTTGCAGTAGCAAAAAAACCTTGTCCCGACGCGATTTGACCATTAGGCACAGCCCCCCCTATAAGAGCAGCAGCAGTAGCCACCCCACCAGTTCTATTATAAGCCGCATAATCACTAACTGTATAATTTTTATAACTAGCACTTCCGGTAATCGAAGTACTAGGAGGAGTATTATGTGTCCAAAAATAAAGCGTCCCTTCTAAAACAGAAGAATTTGCATCTAAAAACGCATTTGCATCTAAAGCTGAAGGATAAGGATTACCCAATAGTTGTGCCTGATTTCCAACTACAGAAACTGACTTCACTCCATTATTAGGTGTTCCTATAAAAGTTGGATTCGTGTCAACAGTAGCAACGGTAAGACTAAAAGTTTGCGGAGCTCTAATAATATAACCTTTCCCAACTGTCATCGAAGCAGCCCCATAATTTATACTTTGCCAACCATTGTTATAACTGTAATATTTATCATAAAGCGTATTAGGAGATAAATTTTTCAATAATTGATCTTCAACTGGTGATGACCAATATGTAAAATCATAACGCTTTACAGCAGAAGTATAACGATGATAAGTAATATTTCCTGTGTTTACAGCCGCATCATTAATTTGAACCAAACTTGCATTGTTTTCAAAAATCAAAGAAGCAGTAGATGCAACATCTACTTCATTCGCAATTTTCAAAGTGCGTCCTGATTTAATAGTCACAACCGTAGAACCTGTTACCTGACATGAACAACCTACAATATCAACATCATTTACATTAGTGTAATCAGTAGAAAAAACTAATCGTTGATTAATAGTTGGTGTACCATTACTCCATCCACTTGTAGACCAAGTATTTGTTTCTGGCGCAACAATAATAACACTTACCGTACCTGAAGTACAACTTCCGTTTGAAGCCGAAAAATAATAAGTCCCTGGTAACAATCCAGTTATTGTTTGTGTTCCACCTCCAGTAATTGTATAAGAAGCATTTGCATAACTTCCTATTCTATAAATTGTACCTGATGATGGTAAATTACTTAAAGTAACACTTCCTGTTGGCACTGTACAAGTTGGATTCGTCGGAGTTCCTGCTGTAGGAGCTGATGGCACATCATTTAATGTTATCGTATAAGAAGCAGAAACAGTACCGTTCCCACAACTATTAACACCATAAACTGTTAAATTACCAGAAGTAGCATTAGTTGCAAAATCTATTGTTATACTATGAGTTGTTCCAGAGATTGTCGCACCTGTTCCAGTATAAGTCCAACTATATGAAGTCGCATTAGTAATTACAGGAACAGAATAAACAATTGAACTTACTCCTTTGCACAAAGAAGTAGTTCCTGAAATGATACCCGCTGCATCTGGAAGAGGATTTACGGTAACAGTTGTAGAAACACAAGAGGTTGTATTACATATACCTTCGTATCTTACAAAATAGGTTGTTGTTAAAGTTGGAGAAACACTTATACTACTTCCAGTTCCAACCAAAGTTCCTCCACATGAACCAGAATACCATTTTGCAGTAGCTCCCGTTCCAGCACTTCCTCCATTTAAAGTAAGTGTAGTTGAAGTACCATTACAAATAGTAGTTGTTCCTGTAATAGATGTTGGTGCAACTGAATATGAATTTACACTTACAGTCACGTCTAGTCTTGAAGTGCTCTCGCAACCAGACACTGTTTGAGACGCATAATAATGAGTTCCATTTGTCAAAGCTGTTGTTGATGCTAAAGCAGAACCACCTGTTGAAGCCGAATACCATTTTATTCCAGAACCAGTAGCAGACAAATTTGAAACCGTAGCTCCAGAACAAAATGACTGAGAAGCTGTTCCTGTAGGAGCTGCAGTATTAACGACTGTTGCAGTTATCGCCTTTCTAGCTGTTGTATAACTTCCATAAGCTACTTCTACATAATAAGTTGTAGTTGTACTTAATGTTGGCGTATAGGTATCTGTTCCGGAAGTACTTGTTCTGAAAGCTGTACCACCAGTTGGAGTAGTATACCATTTAATAGTTGAACCTGAAGTTGGAAAAGCAGTTGCTGTAAATGAAAATGTTTTTGACCCACAAGAAGAATCAGATTCAGGAGAAACATTTAAAACATAATAACCACCATTATTCATCACCTCTTGAAATGTAGGAGTACCTCCTCCACCTTGACAATATGAAATAACAGAAGAACCAATGTAAATATCCTGATTATTACTACAATCTCCAGACAGCCCTCCACTTTTAACATTTACAGGAGTACTAGCTGGCAACTTCAAATTAACTTTGTTCTGAAAATTTACTGTAGCCGCAGGAGTCAATCCTGAGGTCACAATTAACCCACTAGTGTTAATATTATAATTCGTACCCGTACCTCCCGTATTTATTCCATTTAAAACCAAAGTACCATTAATGGTCAAAACTCCAAATACCTGAGTAGTAATCCCAGCTGATCCTATAGAAATTGTATTACCTGCCTGAATTAAAACAGCTCCAGTCCCTGAATACTGACCAGGATAACCTTGAGGAGAAGTACCTGAAGGAGTTACCCAAGTTGTTCCATCAAAATATTGCCAACTTGAAAGAGAAGTCCAATTTCCAGTAGCAACTGATCGATAATCCCCTGTTGATTGCGAAAATCCTTGAATTGCAAAAAATAAAACTGCAATAAGAACTAAAAAGTATTTATAAGTAAAATTAGGTTTCATGGTATTTTTAGATTTGGAGGCCGGGCAAGCCTTAAAATTTAATTCATAACTGACAATTCAATCAATTATGAAGCAAGATTAAATCTATTTCCACTTTCCTAAAACTAAAAACGTTGATATACTTGTTTACTCGTTAAAGTGCATTTTTTTCTCAAACCCCTTTAAACACAAGGCTTTTACTGGAACAAAAAATATATTAAAACCCAGATTTTACTTATGCTATTTCATCTAAAAAAAATCGTATTTAGTCGATACTTTTTAATAAAAAAAAATCCTAATTACAAAATGCAATTAGGATAGATATTCATTTATAGTTTCATCTAATAAACAATCTTTACTGTGCTTTTCTCATTATTTACCAGTTCAACTTTTACAAATAGCACCTGATGTGCTAAATTTAAATTTTCAATCCAAAAATCTTTCAAGTTGATGGAGTCACTTTGATAAACAAGCTGCCCTAAAACATTATAAATACTAACTTTTGAAATCAATTCAGAAGAATTTAGCTTAACAGCATTTGCTTTTACAGAAACCAATATTTTTTTATCTAATGACAAAACCTCTGATTTTTTGTCACTATAACGTAAAACAAAACGATTATCAAATGTTCCCTTTTCAGTAACAAACGAGTAGGGCTCCTTTTTCAAATCATGGACTATATTCAAATAATTATCTTCAAGATATATATCTTGCGAATTCAACAAACCGTCTATTTGATCAATACTAATTTGAAAACTACCTTCATTTGAGGTATGATATCCCAAAACAACAACATCTGCATCATTAAAAGGTAAAGCTCTGCCTTGGATAACTAAATCATGTCCTTGATTTACAGAATAAAAATCAACATCATTATTTATATTCAAAATACTCCCATCAAAACCCTTATCATACTCATTAGTAGCTCCTTCTAAATACCCAATTAATATCTGTTTAAAAACCTCTTCTTTATTTGTCAAATTCAACCAAATGCGACTTTTTTCACTTGTTTTCAACTTAAAAAACTGAGAATTATTCACCCCAAAACTACCTCCACCAACTCGCATACTATTATTAAATGTTAACATACCTCCAGCTGAACTTGAAGGAGCAAAAAAGCCTTGGCCTGCAGCTATCTTTCCACTCGGAAGATAACCACCTGAACCAGCCTTAGTAGCTGTACTAACTGTACCCGTTAGATTAAAAGTAGCGTAATCGTTATTACTATAATTTTTATAACTCGCGCTTCCAGAAACCGTGGCACTTGGCGGAGTATTATGTGTCCAAAAATAAAGAGTTCCTTCTAAAACCGACGAATTAGAACCTAAAAACGCTGCTGCATCAATAGCCGAAGGATATGGATTACCTAATAAATAAAACTTATTTGCTGCTAATACCATTTTAACCTCTCCATTATTAGGCACACCAATAAAAACAGGATCTGCGTCAACTTGCTGATCAGTTATGCTAAATGTCTCCGGTGCTCTTATTGAATAACCATTCCCTGGTTGCATTACAGCAGCCCCATTGTAATAAATAAACCAACCCGTATTAGGATTGTAACCGTAATATTTATCAAATAAAGTATTTGGAGACAAATTATATAACGTTTGACCAACAACCGGAGAAGACCAATAGGTAAAATCATACCTTCTTACTGGAGTTGTAAAACGTTTATAATTAATGATTCCTGTATTAATTGCGGCATCGCTTATTTGAACCAAACTCGCATTATTTTCAAAAGTAAGCGATCCGTTAGTCTCAACATCTACACCATTAGTAACCGTTAAAGTATGTGCAGAATTAATAACTACGTTAGCTCCAGAAGAAACCTTACAACTACAACCTGTAACATTATCAGTAGACGAAAAATTACCAGCAAAAACAATCCTCTTAGAACTGTCAGGAGTTCCATTTACCCAAGTAGAACCATTCCATGTACTGGTCATAATTGAAATAGCATCAATATTAACAGGATCTGAAGCTACTGAAGTACAAGCTCCATTTGAAACCGTAAAAGTAAAACTTCCCCCATCGGCAAGACCTGAAATTACAATACTCGAACCTGTTCCAGTTATCGTACTGGCAGAAGTACCAGAACGGTATAAAGTCCAAGTTCCCGTTGGCAACCCAGTCAATTCTACACTACCTGTATCTAAAGTACAACTAGGTTGCGTAATTGTTCCAACTACCGGAGCTGATGGTGTAACTGGCTGAGTATTTATAGTAAAACTTACATTTGCAGAAGTGCATCCCGATACATTTGAAGCAATAGTATAATTCCCTGAAGGCGCTGTTACTAATGCCCCCACAACACTTACACCTGATGAAGGAGACACCATATAAGTATAGGATGCATTATAATTAGAAATTACAAAACTTCCTGTTGCTGCAGCACATGTAGGATGAGTGATTGTACCAACTGTAGGCACAACCGGAATAGGATTGACTACCATCGTAATTGCATTCGACGTCGTTGGAGATCCAGTTAAACAGGGACTCGCATTTGAAGTCATGACACAACTAACCACATCTCCATTAGACAAAGTCGAATTTGCGTAAGTATCTGAATTAACACCTACATTACTTCCGTTTAATTTCCATTGATAAGTAGGCATTGTCCCACCATTAGTTGGAGTTGCCGTAAAGGTTACGTTTGAACCTGAACAAATAGCACCGGAAGGAGAAGCAGCTATTGCAACACTTGCCGCTAAATTTGGATTAACCGTTACGGTAGCACTACCCGAGATTGGATTACTACAAATTGAAGGTGTTTTATAAATAACACTAACTAAATTATATACAAAAGTTCCGGCTGTACTTGTAGCAACAGCTACATTTGCGAAACTACCTCCTACTATATCTATGGTTTGATTTGCTCCACCATTGATATTATAAGTTATAGTTATGCTTACTGTTTGAGGATTCGTAAATGTAATATTTGGTGATATGTCACCAACACACACACTTGTTGTCCCGCTAATAGTGGCTGTGGGTATTGGACGAACATATAAACTTGCTCCTGAGTCATTAAAACTTAAAACATTTGTGTTTGTACAAGTAGCATTTGAGATCGAAACTAAAGTATAAGTCGCATTTGATGTTGGATTGTCGCCCGGAGTAAAACTATAAGCTGAAGCAGAGGGAATTGAAACCGTATATTGATTTAATGTAGTATCATTTTTATACGTAATACTGTAGGGCGTTGAAAAAGTAGCATCTATTGCATCAAATGTCAAGTGAGGACTTCCTCCAGCACAAATAGTAGTTGCTGCAAAACCGTTTGTTACATTATTAGGCAATTCATTTACTATCAGAGTTCCGGTGGCATTAACACTACCACAGCCTCCTGTTAAAGGAATACTGTAATTAAAAGTTCCTGACACAGTTGGTGTTCCACTAATAGTTATTGTATTTGAAGCCCAAGAAGCTGTTACACCAGCTGGCAAACCAGTAGGCAAACCAATTCCCGTAGCCCCTGTTGTAGTATGCGTAATGGAAGTCATTAATGCATCTACACATAAACTAGACGAAGAGGCTGAAGACACCGTATTTAAATTTACAGTAAAAGCTCCCGAAACAGCGGTAGTAAAAGGCGCACCACACGAACTATTTATTACACAATAATAGTATTTAGTTCCACTACTAGCACTAGAAGGTGTATACACGTTAGAAGTAGCGCCGGAAATCGACGTTCCATCAGAATTAGAAGCCGTAGTATTACTATACCATTGATAAGTCAAACCCGTACCATAAGCAGAAACTGAAATAGGCCCAAAACTTCCACCACAAACAGTTTGACCAGCTGTAGACTGAGTATATGTTGAGGCTGAAACATAAACAGGAACTGGGGCTGAATATTTGAAACCTGTACAACTTGTAGAAGAATATTTCACCCGATACCAAGTAGTAACTGTTAATGATGATGGGGTATAAGTATTAGAAATCGCTGAGGGAACCGCTGTATAAGTACCTCCAGCAGAAGAACTATACTCCCATTGATAAGTAGGAACAGGAGCATTAGTTGTAAATGTCAAAGTTGTAGGTGTTGCACCAGAACAAATCGTTTGACTTTGTGGCGCAATTGTAGCTGTATAAGCATTTCCCCCTGAACCACAACCTAACGAAGTTCCTGAACAATTTGAAGCACATTCATTTCCAGAACCGTAAATATCTGACGACCCCTGTGTAGACATCGAACCTGTAGTATAAAACTGCCCTGTAGTTCCTGAAATATCAATATTCCCATTATTAGTACTATAATTACCATAAACCTGCAATAATCCGTTAACGGTAAAAGTCCCACTACTATTACTATTTACAATATTACCATAAACAATCAAACTCGCCCCTTGTTCGATAACAATAACTACTTTATCTCCAATTAAAAAATTATTAGAGGTAGACCCTAAAGTTCCCAATATTAAAGTAGCTCCATTCTTTACCGTTAACGTAAAAGTTGAATTCCCTCCTATACTTGTAACTCCTCCAATTGTTGTCGTACCTGAAGCAATTGTCAAACTACCTGAAGCGTTTACATTTGTCAAATTATAATTTGATCCTCCTGGTTGATCAGTGACATCTTGATTAAAAGTATAACTACCTGTACTAATAGTCAAATTTTGATCTAGAGTTAGCGGACTATTAACTGTTACATTATTAGTACTTAGAGGAACAGCTGAAGGTGTCCAAGTACTACCTGAAGACCATACATAAGTAGACCCAGAAGTTGCAACCTGACAAATAGCTTTAATTGAAAAGCCAAACAATAAAAAAACAAAAAAAACTCTCTTAAACAAGATAAACCTCATAAATTAACAATTATTCAATTAAATCGATAATAAATTATGAAATAGGGCGATTTAAATTAAATCATTAGCTTTCAGAAGATAAAACAAAATCGACAACAAGCGTTTTTCATCGCCAACTAACATTTTTTTAAAAACAAATATGCTTTTCGCAGTTTAAAACATACTTATCAACAGAAATAAGTACCTTTACAGTAGCTATATAACCAAAAAAATAGCATAAAAATGAAAGAAGTATATTCTATCAAAGAAGCCATTCAAAAAATCGAAAATTATTGTGCCTACCAGGAACGTTGCCATGATGAAGTGGAGCAAAAATTACGCAGTTTGAGAATGGATTCAGATGAAATTGCCCAAATAATTACGCATCTGATTAATGAAAACTTTCTTAATGAAGAACGTTTCGCCTGTAGTTTTGCCCGAGGTAAACACCGTATTAAACATTGGGGCAAAATCAGAATTACCAATGAATTAAAATTCAGAGGAATTAATCAAACACTAATTAATATTGCTCTTAAAGAAATAAGTCCTGAAGAATATTATAAAACTTTTGATTCTTTGGCCAACAAAAATTGGGAATCCATTCGAGAAACGAATTCACTTAAAAAACGAAAAAAATTCTGTGATTTTATGTTAAGACGTGGCTGGGAAAGCAATTTGGTTTACGAAAAACTCAAAGATTTAGAATCGGAGAATACTTTATAACGACAGTAAAACACTCACCGCATTTCCACCGAAACCAACTGCATTTACTAAAACTTTTCGAATTGGTTTGCTTTGTATTTGCGCTTTCGCAAAAGGAACTCCGATAAATTGATTGTGTTCCATCATCAGAATAGCCAATTCAACACTTAACATTCCAGAAGCACCAAATGTGTGCCCGATTTTCCATTTATTAGTAGTCAGCAATGGCAAATGATCTCCGAATATTTTTTGAATAGCTTTATATTCTGTCAAATCACCTACTTTAGTTCCTGGAGCATGCATCACAATCGCATCAACTTCTTCGATTTTAGTGTCAGCCAACGCCATTTTCATTGATTTTTGAAAACAAATCGCTTCGGCAGAAATAGAAATATTGTGTTCCAAAATTTCAGTAGCATAACCTACCCCTTCGATAAAAGCCAAAGCATTGTCTTTTTTCCCAAATTCTAAACAACAAACTGCTCCACCTTCACCTAAAATCATTGAACTTAGTTTTTTATCAAAATTCAACGCCTGGTTTGGATAGGTATCTTCACTGTGCGAATAGATTTTTAACGCACGCATTTGCCCAATAGTAAAATCAGTCAATGGCGCTTCACTACCACCAACCAAAAATTTATCCACCATTCCGGAACGCAACCAAGCTACTCCGTTCAACAGCGCATGTAAAGCAGTGGAACAGGTAATAGAATGTGAAATTTCAGGCCCTGTACATTGTAAATCATGCCCCACCCAGGAAGCAATATTCCCCAAAGTGGTGGTAGGCGAAGCTAATGTTTGCGCTTTTCCGGTTTCTAAATATTCTTTATAATGGTTTTCAAACAACTCAGTTGCACCGCGCGAAGAACCAATATTTATCCCAAAAACAGATTCCTTATCCCATTTAGCATCAGCAATTGCTTTACGCGAAGCTGCCATGGCATATAAAACCGATTTATCTAAAGATTTGTATTTGATATCGGAATGTTGCAACTCTGAAACTATTTTTTGAGATGCTTCATCCAAAACTGCCACCAAAGTCTCTTGATGATCTAACTGTTTTTTAGAAAAAAAATGTTCAGCTGAAAGATAATTTTCCCAAATGGTTTTGGAATCATTCCCTAATGGAGAAATTGAGGCTAAAGCGGTAATTGAAATTATTGTTGACAAGACTTTTTTATTTTACTGCAAATGTCGTAAAGTTTTTAAAAACATAAACTATTTAAACCATTTCAATAGCTTTCTCGACTACGGTATATATTTTTTGCAATTGTTCGTCGGTAATGATATATGGTGGCAAAATATAAACGATATTTCCAACAGGACGAATTATAATTCCGTTTTCAATAAAGAAATTATACAATTTGGTTCGCATAGTTCCATAATAACTTTCTTCACCTTCTTTCTTTATTTCCAAGGCAAAAATAGTCCCTAAAACTCTTGTAGTTGTAACTTTAGAATGCTTTTTTATGTATTCCTGAAAACCCAAATGCCTTTGATTGATACGTACTAAATTAGCCTGCATTTCAGGCGTTTGCAACAATTCAAAACTGGCTAAAGCTGCCGCACAACCCGTAGGATTGGCTGTAAAAGTATGTCCATGAAACAAGGCTTTATTAATATCTTCATCATAAAAAGCTTCAAATATTTCCTGAGTAAAAGTGGTAATCGCCATAGGAATGGTCCCTCCGGTCAACGCTTTAGAGAGACACATCATATCAGGAACATTAGGACAATAATCCATGGCAAAGGTTTTTCCGGTTTTCCCAAAACCAGTCATTACTTCATCGGCAATGGTTAACACATTATTGTCTCGACAAATTTGGATTAACTGATCTAAAGCTTCCGCTTCATACATCACCATTCCGGCTGCTCCCTGCACTAAAGGTTCAAATATAAAAGCTGCACAATCATGCTCCTGAATCACCTTTCGTAAAGTATCAAAACTAAGTTGTTCTTTGCCTTTTACAGGAACAGGAATTCGCACTACGTCAATAAACATCCCCTGAAAAGCCTGTGTATAAAAGGAAATTCCGCTGGCAGCCATTGCTGCAAAAGTATCGCCGTGAAAAGCATCTTCAAATGCAATAATGGTTGTTCGTTTTTCGCCTTTATTATAAAAATATTGCAAAGCTACTTTTATGGCTACTTCCACTGATGTCGAACCATTATCAGAAAAGAATATTTTTTGCTGATTTTTTGGCAATAGTTTCATCAATTGCTCGGCAACCTTAATAGCTGGTTCATGCGTAAATCCTCCAAAAAGCACATGTTCTAAAGTAGTGAGTTGTTTGTAAATTCTATCAGCAATGAATCGATTCGAATGCCCAAAAGGATTCACCCACCAAGAGGCAATCGCATCAATATATTCTTTGTTGTTTTCGTCCCAAAGTAAAGCTCCCTCACCTCTGGTTATCGCAATAGGCAATTGAGCTGTTTTGTGTTGGGTATACGGATGCCAAAGGTATTGGCTGTCTTTTTCAGTTAAAGTCATTTGCTTTTTAGATAAAAGAGTAAAGATACAAGAAGAAAGATTAATACCTGATTTCAAACAAAAGTTCTCTTTTTTCTTGCTTCTTTCCTCTTATAAATTCATTAATTTCTCACGAAACAATTCAGCATATTCACGAATTACATTTTGGTCAAAATATGGTTCTTCATCAATTCTTCCGATACAATTGATTCCTGTTTTTTTCAAAATAATTGATTCTGTTGCTTGATTTTCTTTGCCATTAAAAAGGATTCCTGCAATAGCAATTTTCCTGTTTTGCAAAGCTTCAATAGTCAAAAGAGTATGATTTATACTTCCCAAATAATGACGTGAAACTACAATTACTTTATAATCTAGCTGAATCAAATCGACAATCGTTTCATCATCATTGATTGGCACAAAGACTCCCCCTGCACCTTCAACCACAAGATGATTGTTAGTAACCGGCTCTGTTATATTTTTTAAATCAATAACAACATTATCCAATTCGGCAGCCAAATGAGGACTTGCAGGCGTATTCAAAGCATAGCTGTTTGGATGTATAACTGTCTTATCATTGGACAAAAACGCTTTTATTTTATGACTATCCGAAGTATCTAAATCGCCTGCCTGGATAGGTTTCCAATAATCTGCTTCTAAAGCTTCAGTAATTATTGCCGAAGCAATGGTTTTACCTACATCGGTACCAATTCCTGTTATAAATAATTTCATAGTTTGAATTTAACCGCAAAGTTCGCAAAGAAAGCTCAAAATCCACAAAGAATTAACTTTTAACCAACAATTGAATCAATTAAATTCAAAATTGCAACTATTGCATTTGTATTTATGTTTAGAATAAAACGGAATAAACCCTATTATCACTGAAAAAATATACACTAATAGAGATTTATAATCACTTATAGAAGTTCTCATATTGATTTGCTCTGCTCCACAATTTGGACATTTCATCAGCGTATTTTCATTATCTAATGAATACTCCGATATTTGGGAAATAATTTCCATAGCTTTCACATAATCCTCTTTTGAAACTAAAAGTTTCACACCTCCAACAGCATTACTATATAAAGGATTAGCATCTATTATATTAATATCTTTCAAATAAACAACAACACCTTCAGACTCTAATTTCCCTTTAAAAATTAAAGCTTCCGAGCTATATTGATAATTGGCAATTTCTTGAAATTTTGTTTCCTCCATAAGTGGCACAAAATTACTAAATAAATAATGTGTTTAGTCATAAAAAAGGCCATCAAGATTTGATAGACTAATTTTTCATTCTTTTAATTCATCGATTATTTTTCGAATTTCTTTTGCATACTTACCGTAAAATTTATGCACCCACCATTCCAAAACCAAACCCATAAAAAGAATAAAGAAAGCTATCAAAAATATTAAAACAAAAACTTCACTATTTTGAAAACTCATGGTTTCTATTCTTGTCGTTTCTGATAATTTATAGAATTTCATCCCTACGACAAATAGAACAACAAAAGGAATTAGAGCAAATCCAAAAGTTTTATATAATTCCATATTTAGTCGAATATCAAAATACGTTTCGTATAAACTGTCTTTTGTATTCAAGCTAGTTTTTGTTAATCTTTTGTAGAAAAGAAAAAGCTTTACCAAATAATAAATACTTACAGCTATAAAGATTGAAAAAAGTAGATAAAAAGGAATTATAGCTTTAACTGGAAAATTTTTTATTAAAGGCACAAATCCAACTAATATCATAGCTGAAATTTGATAAAAAAATTCATTTTTTAAATTTTTCTTAATCTTATCTAGCGGTGTATTTGCTGCATTTATTTTCTGAAAATTTTGAGGAATCTTTACTTCATTATTTTGTTCGCTATTCCATGCTTTCTGTATATTGTTAAAATCCATAACCTTGATTTTTTATAATTTCTTTCAATTTTTCTTTTGCTCTATTTAATTTCACTCTAGCATTCCCTTCAGAAATACCTAAACTCTCACCAATCTCTCTATGAGAAAATCCTTCTAGTTGATAGAAAATAATGGCTTTGTCAATTTTTTCAAGTTTTTGGACTGCTTTATAAAAGCATTCAATTTGTTTTTCTTTTCCATCAACATCACATTCTTCCTCATGAATATTTGTAGAGGATAATTCATATTTATCTACTTTTCGTTTTTCTTTCTTTAAGAATACAATTGCGGTATTGATGGCGACACGATACATCCAGGTAGAAAATTGACTTTCTCCCTTAAACGATTCAAAAGCTTTCCACAATTGATAAACAATTTCTTGAAACAAATCCTCCTGATCGTCTTTATTGTCCATATACATTTTGGAAACTTTAAAAAGAATTCCTTTATGCTGCTCTATCCGATTTAAAAATGCTTGTTCTTTAACTTTCAAAACGTTTAATTTTTGATAGAAGTCACTGTGTATCCTGCTTGACGCAATAAATTAATTACTCCATTATCTCCTGGTAAATGTGCCGCACCTACCGCAAAGAAAATACTATGTTGTTGCATCATTTCAGGCATTTCAGTGACCCATTTTTTATTTCTGGAATCTAACATAAAATTTTGCACTTCTTTATTCATATATTTTTTATCTGTAGACAAACTAAAAAGTTTATTTATATCTTCATTTTTATAAATACCAACCAATTCATTAAAATGAGTACTATCATATAGCTCTAATTGTTCAATAAATTCATTATTATCATAGGCATTGGCAAAGGCTTTAATTTGATCGTCTACCTTTTCCATCCCGTGAATGATGCTTTTACGTTGCATTCCCATTTTCAAAAATTCAAATTCATACATTTTTGGAGGGCAATTCAATTCCTTCATCAAAACAACACTCAATAAGCCTATTAAATTATAATTTTCATAATCTTTAATATTTAATGAAAATGAATTTTTGAGTATAGCCTCTAATTTTGAATATTCTTCCTTTGTTAATGTTCGAGACAAAGGTGTTGATGCAACGGCTAACTTTTGCATGTTTTGCAGTTCTAATGGGTCATCAAAATCCAATTCCAATGCTAATTCTTCTGTTTGATCAAATGCTTTTATCACTTTTTCTTTGATTACAAAATCATTTTCACACATCATATGAATTGTTCCAAATAGATAAGAAGGTTTTTGTAGTCCATTACCCGAAATTTTCCAAAGTAATGAGTTTTCATTTTTGTCGACTTGAGCAAACCCAATATTTACTACTAAAACTAAACTTGATATTAATACAGATTTTAAAAATTTTTCCATTTTATAATTTTTTTGATTACACTTAATAAGTAATCGAAATCCAAAAACGTTACAAAAAATCAAAAAAAAATTACAAAAGACTTAAAAGAGTAGCGATTACTGAGGTTATTTCCTCTTTCGAATTAGAGGCATGCAAACAAAAACGCAATCGTTCCTGACCTTCCGGAACTGTTGGCGACAAAATGGCTTTGACATCATAGCCCTTATTCTGAAGTTGTCGCGCAATCGCTTTTACTTTTTCATTTCCCGGGACAATCGCACATTGAATTGCTGATTTAGATCGAACAAAAAGAGGCTTTAAACCCAACAGGTTCTTTTGCTGATTGAAATGAATAATATTTTCTTTTAGGGCAAAAATCTTATCCTTTTCAGTTTCCAAATGCTGATAAGCTATTAGAATTGTAGCAACTGAATGTGGAGAAAGCCCCGTTGTATAGATAAAACTTCGGGCAAAGTTGACTAAATACTGTTTTAATTCCTCGCTACCCAAAATAGCAGCGCCATGGCAACCCAAACCCTTTCCAAAAGTCATTATTCGCGCAAAAACTTTGTCTTGTACATCATATTCCTGAACCAAACCACTACCATTTTCTCCAAAAACACCCAAAGCATGGGCTTCATCAACGACTAAATAACAACCATATTTTTCAGAAATAGCAATCAATTCTTCCATATTAGGACAATCGCCATCCATAGAAAAAACGGTTTCTGTAACTATGTATATCTCTTTAATTAAGTTGTCAGACTGAGCCTGTCTAAGTCTTTTCTCTAAATCTTCAAAATCATTATGATTGAATTTATACGCTTTGGCATAAGACAATTGGATTCCGTCTCTGATAGACGCATGACAAAGCTCGTCATAAAGTATCAAATCTCCCTTTTGAGGCACCGAACTAAAAAAACCGACATTGGCATCATAACCCGAATTAAAAATCAACGCAGAGGCTGACTGATGAAATTGAGCAATATAATTTTCTGCTTCCTGATATAAGACATGATTTCCTGATATTAATCGGGAACCCGTCGCGCCATTTTGAATAAAATTATTTTCTATCAAATATTGATGACTTGCCTTAAAAATCGATTCTGATTTAGAAAAACCAATATAATCATTGGAAGTGAAATCAACTAAATTAGAAGACTCAGGCAAATGACGCAAGGCATTACTTTTAATTCTCGCCTCTAGTTTTACTATTAGATTTTTGGGTAAACTTTTCATAAATCAAAAATAAAAAAAAACGCCAAGCAAAAGCTTGACGTTTTTATAGTAACCTGAATTGCCCTAGTCAGCTAAAACAATTACTTTATTGTCTTTCATTTCAATAGTTCCTGAAGCAATAGCTAAAGTATAGTTTTGATCATTTACTTTAGTAAACAATGGCGCTGCTTCTTTATTAAACTTAAAACTAGGCGCTGTAATTTTTACAGTTCCTTTTTGAAGTAAAGAAACTATTGGGGCGTGGTTGTTTAAAATTTGAAAACTTCCGTCAACACCCGGTAAAGTGATTGAGGTAATTTCTCCTTTAAACAAAGATGCCTCTGGTGATACTATTTCTAAAATCATATTTTTTAAAGTTAGAAGTTAGAAGTTAGAAGTTAGAAGTTCTGAAAACTACCAACTGAAAACTGCCAACTGATTTTATGCTTCCGCTAACATTTTCTCTCCAGCTTCGATAGCTTCTTCGATAGTTCCTTTCAAGTTGAATGCTGATTCTGGCAAGTGATCTAATTCACCGTCAATAATCATATTAAATCCTTTGATAGTATCTTTAATATCAACTAATACACCTGGAATACCTGTAAACTGCTCCGCTACGTGGAAAGGTTGAGATAAGAAACGTTGTACACGACGTGCTCTAGATACTGCTAATTTATCTTCTTCAGATAACTCTTCCATACCTAAGATAGCGATGATATCTTGTAATTGTTTGTATTTTTGAAGAATCTCTTTTACTCTTTGTGCACAGTCATAGTGCTCGTTTCCTAAGATATGTGGAGTCAAGATACGAGAAGTAGAATCTAATGGATCTACCGCTGGGTAAATACCTAACTCAGCAATTTTACGAGACAATACTGTTGTAGCATCTAAGTGCGCGAAAGTTGTAGCTGGCGCAGGGTCAGTTAAGTCATCCGCAGGTACGTAAACCGCTTGTACAGATGTAATAGATCCTTTGTTTGTAGATGTAATACGCTCTTGCATCGCACCCATCTCAGTTGCTAATGTTGGTTGGTAACCTACCGCAGATGGCATACGACCTAAAAGTGCAGATACCTCAGAACCAGCTTGTGTAAAACGGAAGATATTATCAACGAAGAATAATACATCTTTTCCTTGGTCTGATCCAGCTCCATCACGGAAGTACTCAGCAATAGAAAGACCTGATAAAGCTACACGAGCACGTGCTCCTGGTGGCTCATTCATTTGTCCGAAAACGAAAGTAGCTTTAGACTCTCTCATTCCTGGCAAATCTACTTTAGATAAATCCCATCCTCCATTTTCCATAGAGTGCATGAATTCCTCACCGTATTTAATAATTCCTGACTCTAACATCTCACGAAGCAAGTCATTTCCTTCACGTGTTCTTTCACCTACTCCAGCGAATACTGAAAGTCCACCGTGACCTTTTGCAATATTGTTAATCAACTCCTGAATCAATACGGTTTTACCTACTCCGGCACCACCAAACAATCCAATTTTACCACCTTTTGCATAAGGCTCGATCAAATCAATTACTTTAATACCTGTAAATAAAACTTCAGAAGAAGTAGATAAATCTTCGAATTTAGGAGCCTGACGGTGAATTGACATTCCGTTCTCACCTGTTTTAGGCAATTCTGGCAAACCATCAATAGCATCTCCAACAACGTTAAATAAACGTCCGTAAACATCTGCACCAATCGGCATTTGAATAGGATTTCCTGTTCCTATTACTTCATAACCTCTACTCAAACCATCTGTTGAATCCATCGAAATGGTACGAACAGTATTTTCTCCAATGTGAGATTGTACTTCTAGGATTAATTTAGTACCATCTTTTTTTACAATTTCTAACGAATCATAAATTTTTGGAAGTTCAACATCCTTACCGTTGAAAACAACGTCAACTACTGGGCCAATGATTTGGGCAACTTTTCCTATTACTCTAGACATTACTTATGTATTTATTAAACAGCTATTTAGGTTTATGAAACTTACCTCTTCAAAATTCAATGAATTAGGTCTTTTTTCAGAGCGCAAAGATAATTTTTTAAAATAAAAAATCAACAATTTTATTTAAAAAACATTAAAAAATAAAATATAGTTTAAAAACTACTTTAAAATTGGGTTACTCCAATCATTTTAACTTAAAATAATTAAATACGTTTTTCTATTATTTAAAAACAACATCCTTCTCATTTTTCAAAAAAATCAAGGATTAATTACCCAAGACACAAAATATTGATGACCAATCCTTCCAGCGCCCAAAACCTGCATATACTCTTTACCACCAATATTTGCTGCTACAATTTTAAGTGTCGATTTCAAAGAAGGTATACTATAATTCATTTGAGCATCAAAAACCGTTGCCGATTTTACGATTCCATCTACCATTGAAGATTCCCATTTATAATCGGTATTCCATCTTCCACTTACATTAAAACCAAAATTTTTAAACAATTTTTCATTTCCAAAAGAAGCTTTCACTCTGTGTTTTGGCGTATTAAAACCTGCTTCAAAACTTGGATCTTTAGCCTGATTAAAATTAAATTCGGCATAATTATAATTTACCCCTACTTCATAATCTTTATAAACCTTTCTATTTAACCCTAAACCAAAACCAAATGATTTAATTTCCACATCAGTATTTGTATATAATTGATAAGCTCTGTAATTATCATTTTGAAGTGCGTGTAAAGTTTGCGCCCCCGGGTCAGTTGGACCACCCAATGGATTTGGAGAATCTTGAACAACACCATAGAATGGAGAAATAACAGTTAGATTTCCAATAAAATCATTATAAATATTATAATAAGCACTCACATCAACAGACATATTACTCACAACAGAACGATACCCTAATTCAAAGGCTCTAACACGTTCCGGTTTTACATAATCCACATTAGCTTTTCTCAATAAATCTGAAGCAGCAATAGGATTTGAAGTCGCCAATGCTACGAAAGCCTGCACCGAACTTGCCAAATAAGAATTACCATAAGCTTCCTCTCCTGTCATCTCTTTCGTTGCTCCTCCATTGAAAAACTGTCCGGTTGGGGTATTAACCTGTAAAATTTCAGAATATCTGGATAAATTATCCGGTGCCGAACCTATCAATACCGCATTACCTACGTTAAAACCGATATATTGATCCTGTGTTGTAGGATTTCTGAAACCCGTTTGAAACGACGCTCTTAAATTATGCTGCTTATTTTCACCGGCAGCATAAACCAATGAAATACGCGGCGAATAATTCCCTTTAAAATTTTGAGATTTATCATATCGGATAGAACCTGTGAATTTTAATCGTTCATCCATAAATTTCTTCATCAATTGGGTATAAGCGCCATACTCATTATAATGAATAGGACCATTAGCATCTGTATAAATTCTTCCGTGAGAATTCAATTGATATTCCCTGAAAGAACCTCCAATTTGAATTTCAGCAAACTTTACCAAATCCTTAAAATTGTAATTAGCATCTGAATGATAGATTTTTGAATTATCAACCAACTTTGAACCCGACAAAACATCAGGTTCTGCAATTACACTATTAAAAGCCGATTTGAAAGCTGAAGTTCCCGGCATTAATCTACCCACATCTGCCTGAGATCTGGCATAGGCATGCGCCCCGACAGCATTATTATACAATGGACTCAAAGGATTCCCATAAGCCCCTGCATAATTTGCAGCATAAGTTCCAAACCAGGTTTCATCTGACTTCCATGTTCTATTTACATTAATCCCAGTAAAAAGCATATCATAGGACTGACCACCATCTTCAGATGTTGTATAACCTCTTAAAAAGAAATTCTTCCCTTTGAATTCTAATTTATGCTGTTGCATAAAAAAGTTATTCAAATAATAACGATTAGCCCCTTGATAAACTGCGTTACCAAAACCAAATTTACTCAACCAAATAACTTCCAATTTCTCATCTCCAAAAGGTCTGAAATGAAAAGCAAGATCTATCTTAGTATTACTAGCTTTGTTATCTGTCAAATCCACCTCCTTATATCCTGTTCTGGAAACATTCTCTTTTGGCAAATATTCTGCAAAACCTGAAGGTAATCCTGCGGCAGTCCATGCCCCACTAGCAACCATCTTTTGACCTACATTATAAATATTCGTACTTACTTCATCACCATAAACATTCACACCATCGTAATTAGGATTCGTTCTGTTCCTACCTGCAAAAAATCGATCATTATAGTCTGTAGCAAACCAATCTGTACCTCTCATATAGGTAAAATTAGCTTTAGCAGCAAAATGTTTATCAAAAGCATGAGCCATTCTAATTCCGTAATCTACAAAATCATTAACCCCAGCGGCTTTTTGACTAGTTTGCCCGTATTTTACATAAGTGGTTATCCCTTGATAATTAAACGGACTTTTACTATTCATAAACATAATTCCGTTAAACGCATTAGCACCATACAATGCAGATGAAGCCCCAGGCAATAACTCTACGCTTTGCACATCTATTTCTGAAACTCCAACCATATTCCCTAAAACAAAATTTAATAACGGAGACGAATTATCCATTCCATCCACCAATTGCATAAAACGCGTATTTGCCACTGTTGCAAAACCACGAGTATTGATAGATTTAAAAGTCAAACTACTGGTATTCATTTGTACTTCTTTCAAATTTTCAAGACCATCATAAAAAGTTGCAGAAGCACTTTTCTTCACATCAGAAATCCCCATTCTTTCAATAGTAACAGGAGACTCAAGCACCCTTTCTGGTGTACGAGATGCAGAAACAACAATTTCATTGAGGACATTTTGTTCTTCTTCAAGCACAATACCCATAAGTTGCTTCAGTGAAGACACTTTAACTCTTTTAGTTACAAAACCCACACTACTTACTTCAAGCTCAAAAGGCAAAATTAATTTTACACTCAAAAGAAACCTTCCATCACTATCCGCAACCGTAGTTACATTTTGACCAACAACCTGAATATTAGCACCAGCAACAGGCAAATTACTCTTTTCCACAACTGAACCACCAACCGAATTTTGAGCAAAATTCAAACCGAAAAAAAACAAAAACAACAAAATAAGACCATTTTTCATAGGGTTAAGTATTAATGATTTGTACTACTAAAATAATATTAATTTTGACACAGCAACAAAATAAATGGCATAATTTCAAGAATAAGTGCAAAAAAAATCATTTAAATTATCAAATTCACAACAACCTTTCAAAACCAACACGTCTTTTCAAAACAAAACTTATACTAACAAAAAAAGCGAGACATTCGTCTCGCTTTTAAAAAATATATTGAAAAATTATTCCACTGTTACTGATTTCGCCAAATTTCGAGGCTGATCAACATTACAATCCCTATAAACCGCTATAAAATAAGACAGCAATTGCAAAGGTATAGTAGTAATAAGTGGTGATAATGCATCAGATGTTTCCGGAATTTCGATAACATAATCCGCTAATTCTCTCACCTGAGTATCACCCTTAGTCACAACAGCAATAATTTTACCGCTTCTTGACTTTATTTCCTGAATATTACTTACAATTTTATCATAATGTCCTTGCTTAGGAGCAATTACAACTACTGGCATTTGCTCATCAATCAAAGCAATAGGACCATGTTTCATTTCAGCCGCAGGATAACCTTCAGCATGAATATAAGAAATCTCTTTTAACTTCAATGCGCCTTCTAAAGCCACTGGAAAATTATATCCACGACCTAAATACAAACAATTAGGAGCATCCTTGAAGGCAGCCGCAATTTCTTTAGCTCTTTCAATAGTTCCTAAAGCCTCTTTTACTTTTTCAGGAATTAATTCTAATTCTAATAAATACCTGTGGAAATCAGAATGAGACAAAGTTCCTTTTGCTTTTGCCAAACGCAAAGCCAACATAGTTAAAACAGTAATCTGAGTCGTAAAAGCTTTAGTTGAAGCAACACCAATTTCAGGTCCAGCATGCGTATAAGCTCCTGCATGAGACTCTCTTGAAATAGAAGAGCCTACTACATTACAAACGCCGAAAACAAAAGCACCATGTTCTTTAGCTAACTTGATAGCCGCCATAGTATCAGCCGTTTCTCCAGATTGAGAAATTGCAATTACCACATCAGTACTTTTAATAATTGGGTTTCTATATCTAAATTCAGAAGCATACTCTACTTCTACCGAAACACGAGCAAACTCTTCAATAATATACTCCGCTACTAAACCTGCATGCCAAGATGTACCACAAGCCACGATAATTATTCTGTCGGCATTTAAGAATTTCTCCAAATGATCTTCAATTCCAGACATTTGAACAATACCCTTATCTGCGTGCAGCCTTCCTCTATAAGTATCTTTGATAACACTTGGTTGCTCAAAAATTTCTTTTAGCATAAAGTGATCAAATCCTCCTTTTTCAATTTGCTCCAAATTCATTTGAAGCTCCTGAATATAAGGATCAACTAAACTATCATCCTTTATTTTTCTTATTTTGATTGGCTTACGAAGATTAATATTAGCCATTTCACCGTCTTCTAAATACACTGCATTAGAAGTATATTCAATAAAAGGAGAAGCATCAGAAGCAATAAAATATTCCTCTTCACCAACACCAATTGCCAAAGGACTACCCAAACGAGCAGCAACAATTTCGTCAGGATTTTTATTATCAAAAACAGCGATAGCATAAGCACCTACCACTTGATTAAGCGCTAACTGAACTGCTTTACCTAATTTTAATTTTTCTTTTTTCTGAACTTCTTCAATCAAATTCACCAATACTTCTGTATCCGTATCTGAATGAAAAACGTACCCACGCTTCATTAATTCTTCTTTTAACGGAGCGTAGTTTTCTATAATTCCATTATGAACAATAGCCAACTCACCTGAATTTGAAAGATGAGGATGTGAATTCACATCATTTGGAACACCATGTGTAGCCCAACGGGTATGACCTATTCCAATTGTTCCATTTGTTGCAATCTCTTTTTGCGCCTTATCTTCAAGAGCAACAACCTTTCCTTTTGTTTTACAAACTTTGATTGCACCATCGTAAACCATTACACCGGCACTATCATAACCGCGATATTCAAGCCTTTTTAAACCTTTAATAACGATAGGATAAGCTTCTCTATGTCCTATATAACCTACTATTCCACACATATAATTCTATTAATTCGGTTTTGTGTAATATATTTGCAATTTTAATTTTTTCTTGTCAGGCACAGAAGAATTCCCTCCGTACAAAACTACTCCTAAAGGATTCATAACTGCGGCCTGAGGCACTTTAGAAATTACCTTTCCATCTGTCAATGTAAAAGAAGAACGCAATTTATTCATAGCGCTATTATTAATATTCTCAGTAACCACCACACCTAATTTCACGTTTGTCGAATCGGTATTTTTAACTAGACTACGAATATGATTAGTTATATTTATTTTATAAAAATAGTCTCCGGCAGTATTTTTTCTTAAGTTACCACCATAAATTAACAATCCATTTTTAGCATTAGTTCCAGTTGTTCCGTCATAAAGATAATCAACTATTGTTGTACTATTAGTTAAATCATATAGATAAATACGATTTGGTATTTTAGTAGCCCCCATAGTAGTATCAACATGAAAAACAAGATTAGCCTCATTAATCATAATACTTTTTCCTGTCACAGGATCTTTACGTCTTAATTCATCCAACTGATCCGGAATATGATTCATACCAACTGTCTCATTTCCATTAGCATCATATCCTTTAACATCAGTTTTATCAAAAAGATCTAAAACAGTCATCGCTCCTTCTCCACCTTTTACATACAATTGACTATCACCCAAAGTTTTGTTAGGATTATTTAAGGCCGTATCATAAGCTGGCTTCTTGGTATTTGTCAACAAACTTACTGTATTACCTGTAAGATTGAGCACTATTGACTTAGCCACTCTTGTAGTCGTAGACTGACCGTTAGTAGTTGTCACTAAATCTTCTTTATAATTTATAGTTATTGTTCCTTTTTTAAAATCCATCATAGCCAAACGCCCTGGACTAGCACCGGATTTCTCTACTTTAAAATACAAACCTCTAAAATAATTTTTAAAAACATCATTAGAAGCTAAATTCCCTGAAGCCGTTTTTAAAATATTATCTGTGAAATAAGCTTTATCTAACATCAAACGCATTTCAGGATCTTTCAGTTGCAAAGTTTTTACGCCATTAACATATACGCTATCTTTAAATCCTTTATTACTAAATACAAATTGGTCATTTTGTGAAGGATCATCATCTTTATTATTCAATCTATCAGAAACTATTAAATTTTCAAAAGCACTTACCTGATCAGTGTAATATTTTTGAGTTTCTAAAAACCCAGTTAATGGATCTAAATCCCTCATAAAATAACCACTCCTATAAACACTCAATTTTATTTTTCCCTCGGGATTACCAAAAATAGAATCTAACTCATATTTTTTATCCCCTGTTTCTGTATAAGTAAATTTACTAAAATAAGGAATTGATATATACACACTATCAATCTCCGGATTAGCACCAATAGTTGGATTTACCGATGCCAAGACAACTTGGGTAACAAAATTAGCTTCGGTAGTTCCAAAAACATCATCTTCATAAATCCCCAAAGGGTTAACTGGTAAATTATTAGAAGCAACCGGATCTAATTTTTGATTATAAGAAAGAACATTAATACTATCATGTACTAATCCAAAATGTTCATCACCAATCAAATCACCACCTATTGTGTTAAAATCTTTATCACAGGAAACAAAAAAAACAACAGTAATTGCCAGTAGAATTATCTTAAAAAAAGAAGTATTACGCATATTAAATACTTAAAAATTGAGGGTTAAAGCATTTCTTTATAAAAATTACTATACGCATCGGCGAAAGTATCTTTAGGGACGTAAGGTAAAAAAGGTTTCCCTGAAGTTTCAATAAATTTTGTTAAACTTGAACTAAGATTTGGAGAAGCCACAATTACCGCGTCAGAATGCATTACAGTTGCCTTCATGATATTTTCAAAATCAGGCACAGAAAGCATATCAACCGCTTCCTGAGGAACTCCATCAAGTTTTACTTTGTTAAGCATTTCAACATCCAAAGTTCCGTCAAATGATTGTCCATAAACAGAAGTAACAATCTTAGTTTCAGAAAATAATGCTTCATTTTTATAAAAATGCTTCATATAAACAGGCAACATTGCTGCCATCCAACCGTGTACATGAATAATATCAGGTACCCAATTTAATTTCTTTACCGTTTCAACAACACCTTTTGCAAAAAAGATTGCTCGCTCATCATTATCAGGATACAATTGTCCGTCTTCATCAGCAAAAGTTGCTTTTCGCTTAAAATATTCGTCATTATCAATAAAATAAACCTGAATTCTTTCTTTAGGAATAGAAGCCACCTTAATAATTAGCGGCATATCTAAGTCATTTACTACCAAATTCATTCCCGAAAGACGAATAACTTCATGTAATTGATGTCTTCTTTCATTAATATTACCGTATCTCGGCATAAAAATTCGAATCTGTCCCCCTTGGTCATTTACCATCTTAGGAACATCATAAGACATTAAAGAAACCTCATTCTCAGCCAAATACGGCACCACTTCAGATGATACATATAATATCCTCTTATCTTTCATATTGTAATTTAGTTAGTTCGTTGGTAATAAAAACCACGCAAAATTACAAAATTTTATGCAGTTATTAACTAATATATTATGTTTGCACTCAATTTTAATAAAATTATCATGCCTATTTTCTATGGGAAAGCAGCTTTGGTTGAATTTTTAAATTCGGTTAAATCAACTCATTCCACTATTGGTTTTGTTCCAACAATGGGTGCACTACACCAAGGTCACCTTTCTTTAATGCAACAATCACTAGCAGAAAACCAAAACACTGTAGTGAGTATTTTTGTAAATCCAACTCAGTTTAACAACGCTGAGGACTTGGAAAAATACCCTAGAACTTTAGATGAAGACACTAAAAAAATCAATCAATTAGACCCAAATATCATTATCTACGCTCCTACGGTTGATGATATTTACGAAGGAAACGTCACTTCGCAGGATTTTGATTTTGATGGTTTAGAAAACCAAATGGAAGGCAAATTCAGACCAGGGCATTTTAATGGCGTTGGCACCATTGTAAAACGCCTTTTTGAAATTGTATCTCCTGACAATGCTTACTTTGGCGAAAAAGACTTCCAGCAATTGCAAATTGTCAAAAAAATGGTGAGCAAAAATCATTTGGATGTCAAAATCATTAGTTGCAACATTTATAGAGAGAATAACGGACTGGCGATGAGTTCCCGCAACGAACGCTTATCTGCAGAAGAAAGAGAGAAAGCTTCAATTATTTATCAAACTTTATTGGAAGCCAAAGAAAAATTCAAAACTCAAGATTGTACAGAAGTAAAAAATTGGGTCAATACAATCTTCGAATCCAATGACTTGTTTGATTTAGAATATTTTGAAATCGCTGATGAAGAGACACTTATTTCTTGCGATACCAAATCAAAAGATAAAAATTATCGTGCATTTATAGCCGTATTTGTTAATAATATTCGTTTGATTGATACCATTTCATTAAAATAATTTATTTTTGCACCATGCAAATTCAAGTTTTAAAATCAAAAATTCATCGGGTAAAAGTAACAGGAGCCGATTTAAATTACATTGGCAGTATTACCATCGATGAAACCTTATTAGAAGCATCTAATATTATTGAAGGAGAAAAAGTTTCTATTGTTAATATCAATAATGGAGAACGTTTTGACACTTATGCCATTAAAGGAGAGCGAAATTCAGGCGAAATCACACTTAACGGTCCAGCTGCCAGAAAAGTACAAAGAGACGACATTATCATTATCATTTCTTATGCAACAATGGACTTTGAAGAAGCAAAAACCTTTCAGCCGTGGATTATTTTCCCGAACGAAAACAACAATTCATTAACATAGATAAAGATTAAAACATTAATTCAAAGCGTTTCCCTCACAGAAACGCTTTTTGTTTTTATAGGCTTTATTTTACTTTGATTAAAAATTAGTATCTTGCTTTACAGTTTAGAATCTTCATTTTAAATCTCCCCAACTATGAAACAACTTCTACTTTTTTTCTTTTTTTCAATTTCGCTATTTGCTCAAAAAAACACCGAATTAATCAAATCCGGAAATCTTAACGAAACCCGAGAAATTTATGTTAGTCTGCCCCAATCCTACGAAAGCAGCCCAACCAAAAGATATCCCATCTTATTATTATTAGATGGCGATTATTTATTCGACCCTTTTCAGGGCGCTTTGAAATATGGCGAATATTGGGATGACTTACCTGAAACCATTATCATAGGCATTAAACAAAAAAACAGCCGAATGGACGATTGCGCATTTGATGAAGCCCAAGGCACTCCAACCAAAAGAGCTGTGGCATTTTACAATTTCATTGGCGAAGAACTAATTCCTTTTATAGAAAAAAAATACAGAGTTGCTCCTTTTCGAATTATTGCCGGACACGATACTACAGCCGGATTTTTGAATTTCTTTCTCTACAGAGACAATTCTTTTTTCAATGCTTACATTTCATTAAGTCCTGAATTAGCTCCGGGAATGCAAAACCAAATTGCCACTACTTTAACCAACACCAAGAAAAATATTTTTTATTACCAATCTTCGGCTGACGGAGACATTAAACAATTGCGCCAGCCAATTGAAGAATTAGATGCTAATATTAAAGTGATTGCCACCAACAATCCATTAGTAAACTATCAATACGACAAGTTCAACAATGCTTCTCATTATTCATTGGTATTATATTCGGTTCCAAATGCTTTGTATCAAATTTTCGATAGCTACAAACCCATTTCATCCACTGAATTTGCTGATAAAATTGTCATTCTCCCATCTGGATACGTTGATTATCTCATTAAAAAATATGAAAATACCACTCAAAAATTAGGCATGAACGTTCCTATTCGAATCAATGATTTCAAAGCCATTGAAGCCGCAATTTTAAAAAACAAAGCTTACGAAGAATTAGAAAAACTTTCTCAATTAGCCAATAAAAATTACCCAAAATCGATGCTTGCCGATTACGAATTAGGCTTAATGTATGAAAAACTAGGCGACAATAAAAAAGCCTCCAACAAATACCAACGCGCTTCACAATTAGAAGAAATTGGTGATTTGACCAAAGATATGATGTACAACAAGTACGAGGATATGAAAAGTTTAAGCGTAAAAAAATAATGTCAAAAGTTAAAACCTCTTTTTTCTGTCAGAGTTGCGGAACTTCCTATGCGAAATGGCAGGGACAATGCAACGCCTGCAAAGAATGGAATACCATTGCCGAAGAAATTATTCAAAAACAAGATAAGGTAGCCTGGAAAAGCGAACCAACACCCGCTAACAGAGCACCAAAACCCTTAAAAATTACCGAAATCGATTCGACACAGGAAATCCGAATGGATACCACGGATTCCGAATTGAATCGTGTTCTTGGCGGAGGAATTGTTCCCGGTTCGTTAACACTTTTAGGCGGTGAACCCGGGATTGGGAAAAGCACACTGTTACTCCAGATTTCTTTAAAATTACCTTATAAAACCTTATACGTTTCGGGCGAAGAAAGTCAGAAGCAAATTAAAATGCGCGCTGAACGAATTACTCCCAGCAGCGATAATTGCTACATACTGACCGAAACCAAAACTCAAAATATCTTCAAACAAATTGAAGCCATTCAACCCGAAATCGTAATAATCGATTCGATTCAAACGCTTCATACTGATTATATCGAATCGACCGCAGGAAGCATTTCGCAAATCAGAGAAACCACCGCAGAGCTGATTAAGTTTGCCAAAGAAACCAATATTCCGGTTATTCTTATTGGCCACATTACCAAAGACGGAAACATTGCCGGACCAAAAATTTTGGAACATATGGTCGATACGGTTTTACAATTTGAAGGCGATCGTAATCACATTTACCGAATCCTTCGTTCGTTAAAAAACCGTTTTGGATCTACTTCCGAAATTGGCATCTACGAAATGCTGGGCAGTGGTTTACGCGAAGTTTCCAATCCTTCGGAAATACTGATTTCGCATAAAGACGAAGAACTATCCGGAACCGCTATCGCCACCACACTCGAAGGCATGCGCCCGCTGATGATAGAAATTCAATCCTTAGTTAGTACAGCAGTTTACGGAACACCACAACGTAGCACCACAGGTTACAACGCCAAAAGACTCAACATGATTTTGGCAGTTTTAGAAAAAAGAGCTGGTTTTAGGCTTGGCGCCAAAGACGTTTTCCTGAACATCACCGGAGGAATTTCGGTTGATGATCCAGCTATCGATTTGGCCGTAGTAGCCGCTATTTTATCTTCAAATGAAGACATCCCGGTGGACAAAGGTTTCTGTTTTGCCGGCGAAGTAGGACTTTCAGGCGAAATCCGTCCGGTAAACCGCGTGGACCAACGTATTCAAGAAGCCGAAAAACTGGGATTCTCTACGATTTTCGTATCCAAATACAATAAAATTGCTTTAAAAAATACAGGGATTAAAATTGAACTAGTCGCCAAAATCGAAGATGTAGCAAGTATGCTTTTTGGGTAAATCCTTATTATCATATAGTAAACCCGACAGCTTTTGAAAACCTGCCGGGTTTAAAAATTTTATTTAGCTGAATCTTTTACAACTGCAATTTCTTGATCAGGCGTTGCTTTCACCTTAACCGGCCTAACAAATTTGACTTTAGGAGCCATAACCGAAACCGTATCCCGAATCACTCTCGCACTTGGACGAATTGCTTTTTTAACCGCAACTGCATCGGTTAACACAAAAGGAGTTGGCATCATCCAGTCGGCACGTTTTTTCATGGCAAATGATGGATCTTGTAATAAATCAAACGAACTTTCTAACAACTGCATATCCAAAACAGTTCCCGCATTGATATTAAATTCCAAAACCAATGGCTCATTATCCACCACATAATAACTCAACAAGCGCTTCCCCTCCCTTTCGTAAATTTTCCCTTTTTGTTCTAAATGTGAAACACCATTCGCTCTGATATTGTACAAATCCATTTTCTCATTAGCAAAAATATCATAGCGATTCACTTTTCGGTTAGGAGCAATTCGAATCTTCAAATAACGCTGATTATCCGAAATACTATCCGTTAAAAAATCGACAGTAGGTTGTGCGATACGTTTTAAAGGTGCTTTAGCAGCAAAAGTAAAATGAGTATCGAATTTACTAAAAAGTGGAATAGCTTCCAATCCTTTTGCTTCTCGCGGATTTTCTCCCAGATAATTTTTCGTCCACTCATCCAGATTTTTATCATACGTTAACCATTGTGCCATATTAACATCAGCATCATAGAGATAAACCAAACTATTTGATTTTGCCTTTCCTTTTTCATACTCAGATGCTGTATGCGCTTTCGCAAAAAAACCAATTGAGGCCAAAAGAAAAAGTACTGACCAGGTTCCTTTTTGAACAAAATTGCCAAAAACAGGCAAAAGTAATCCAAAACAAAGTGCCGTTAAAACTGCACTTCCATATACTATTTTCAAACCTAAACCTACGGGAAACATCACAACAAAAGGAGCGATAATCAACAAAGCAGGAACGCAAAAAATAAGGTTTAAAATCGGATTGTATTTTTGAGTAAGAATATAAAATCCAAAAGCAAAAATCCCGAAATAAACAGGAACAATCAAAAAACCGGCACCTCTTAATCCAAAAGCAATTCCCGCATTAAGAAGCAACCAAATGAACAAAGGCGCTACAAAATGATTAGCTGTGATTTTATTGGGAGCAAAAAAATGATAAAAAGCAAAACAAACCGCGATGCTTAATAAAACAAAAGCCTCAATATAATCATGCCCATTATAAGTGAATCCATTGAGTAAATCATTGTATTGCGGATAAAACTGCAACAATAGTTTCCAACCCAAAAAAGTAATTAAACCTGAAGCAAACAAGGAACCCAGAAGAGGGATAAACCCTTTTACAATTTTTTGCATCGTTAGTATTCTCTTGGCAATTCCTAAAAAGACAAAGAATAAGAACAAAACAAAAGCAATAATCAGCATAGACATTACCCAACTAAAAGGATAACTGATAAAACCAAAAGGAATAGAAAAATACACCTTATCTTCAACCGCCTGAACACTGTTTAAATCAGCATTAGCAAAATAACTAAGCAAAGGCATCAGATAAGAACCCTGATGTGCTAAAGAATTAACATCTAAATGTTGTACATCATCCTGAGCCGTATGGTAATTATAATGCCCGTCAATGAAAGCAAAATTAAAACCCTGTATTTTCCCCTGTTCTCTAAAAACCGTCAAATCGGTATCATTAGGCAACATTTTATAAATGCTATACATTAACGAATTGGAAACCGTAAACGAAGGACCGGCTGCTGCGAAATTTTCTACCATTCCTGCATTTCCTTTAGTGGTTTCCATTAACATATAACTGGGCCCCGATGTTCCGCGAGCTTCAAAATTTAACACCAAACCTACTTCCTTAGCCCATTGATGTTGTGTTACAAAAAGAGCAGCTCCGTTTAAACCTAATTCTTCGGCATCGGTAAACAGAATAATAACATCATTTTTATGTGCCGATTTAGTATGTAAAAAAGCACGAACACTTTCTAAGATGGTAGCGATTCCGGAAGCATCATCACTAGCTCCAGGAGAAGCCGAATGCGGTGCACTGTCATAATGTGAAAGTAACAATAATGCTTTGCCATTTTCACTCCCTTTAATTCGGGCGATGATATTGTGTGACTTGGTTAAATTACCCCAATCGGTTAAGGTATAGCCATCCTGAAACTGGGTTTGCAGTCCTAATTTATGTAATTCAACCTGCAAATAATTCGCCACCTGATTGTGATAATCTGAACTTACAAAATGGGGTTTTTGGCTCATTTTTTTAATGTGAACCAAAGCTCTTTTAGTCGAAAATTCGTTTAAAGGTTTTTCGTCATTCATTGTCCATCTTGGCATAATACTGAGGTAAACCAAAGCAAGAAAAGCCGAAAAAAACAGTACATATACTATGGATGATAAATCTTTTTTCATTTAGGGTTGATTGAAAAATTCTTAATTGTCTTTTTTTACAAGGATATACATATCATTTTCTAATAACATATAACCCTGATCGTATAGAAAATAGTATGTGTTTCCTGTTTTAGTTTTCAAAATATTCGTAAAAAACTCAAAATCGAAACCTTTACTCAGCAGTTTGGTTCTGGTTGTTTTGGATTTCCCATCGGTATTCAGCTCACTAAGAATGCGATAATTTTTGCGTAATTTATTATTAATATTACGCATGATATTATTGCTATCTTTATTCATCTTGTTATTATAGGCATTGCGACAACCGTCGCTGCAAAACTTCTTGTCTTCGCGACCTATAATTTTTTCACCACATTCTAAACAGTTTTTCATAACTAACTTTTTAAAATTGTCCTCTGTAATATAAAGCTTGTTCTATATGTGCTAAATGATGATTGCAATGCCAGGCATAAACGCCAATAACTTCCTCTAAGCTCAACGTTTTATTGGTAGCCGGATGAATAAATTGTTTCTTTAATTCCTGTTCACCAAAAGATTTCAATAACAAAACCCAGCGTGCATGCACCCCTTCAATTATTTGAAGTGAAGCAGTTAAATCATCATCCAGTCCATCAGTAAGTTCAGCCCACAAATGCTCTTCATAAGGTTTAATTACAGGTATATCTTCAGTTAATGCCAATTTAAAACGAACAAAACTATTGATATGACTATCCGCACAATGATGCACTACTTGTTTTATTTTCCAGCCATTAGGTCTGTAAATCCAATTTACTTCATTTACCGGAAGGTTTTTAGTGAGTTCTTTTATTTTAAAAGGAAAACATTCAATGGCCGTAATCCAAGTATCCAAATCGCCTTGAGTTATACAATCCGGTTTTTTAAATTCTCCTATTGGAAATCGTAAGCTTTCCAAATCATACAATTGGTCATTCATACTTAACTTCTTAGTTTTTTAATTCGATACAAATCATGACGACGGTCTTTTAAGATATTGACACTTCCGTGTTCGTGTAATTCTTTGAGCAAATCCAAATCGACATCCACAATCAAAGTCATTTCGGTATTTGGTGTAGTTTCGGCCTTTATTCCGTTACTTGGAAAAGCAAAATCAGATGGCGTAAAAACTGCTGTTTGCGCATATTGAATATCCATATTATTTACTCTTGGTAAATTACCCACACAACCAGCAATAGCCACATAACATTCGTTTTCAATCGCTCGTGCCTGTGCACAATGTTTCACACGGGTATAGCCATTTTGAGTATCAGTCAGGAATGGAACAAATAGAATATTCATGCCTTCATCGGCCATTAATCTTGATAATTCCGGAAATTCGACATCATAACAAATCATGATTCCTATTTTACCACAATCGGTATCAAAAGTCTGAATCGTATTCCCTCCGGTTATACCCCAATAAAAAATTTCATTTGGCGTAATATGAATTTTAGTGTAGGTTTCATAAGTTCCATCCCTTTTGCATAAATAACCACTATTATATAACACACCGTCAACTAAAGTAGGCATACTTCCAGTGATGATATTGATATTGTATGAAATAGCCAATTCCTGAAATCTTTTCCGAATGGGTTCGGCATATTTAGCCAGTTCCCTGATGGCATCAGCTTCAGACAAATGGTTATAATCAGCCATAAGAGGCGCAATAAACAATTCCGGAAAAACCGCAAAATCACTTCCGTAACCCGAAACGGCATCAATGAAGAATTCAGCCTGTTCTATTAACGCATCTAAATCGCTCAACGGACGCATTTGCCATTGAATCAAACCCAGCCGAATAACACTTTTAGTAGCATTAATTATCTGCGGACTTTCATCATAATAAATATTATTCCATTCTAATAAAACGGCAAATTGCTTAGATTTTCGATCACCTTCCAGATAGTTTCTCATCACACGCATTACGTGAAATTCGTTACTCAACTGAAAGGATAATACCGGATCGTGAATTTCTTTCCTTCTTACTTTATCAATATAAACTTTGGGTGTAATCTCATTTGCATATTGCCCGTAATTCGGGATTCGTCCCGCAAAAACAATAGATTTTAAGTTTAATTGTTCGCAAATTTCTTTTCGGGCATCATATAAACGACGTCCTAAACGCAAACCACGGTATTTTGGCACTACAAAAACATCAATACCATACAAAACTTTACCTTCAGATGTATGTGTTGAAAAAGTATAATCGCCAGTAATTGTCGCATAATCATGATTTTTTTCAACCAATCTTTCATCAACAATTAATGACAACGCAGCTCCAACAACAATATCATCAACTAAAATAACCAATTGTCCTTCGGGAAATATTTTGAGTAACTTTTTAATATCTGATTCTCTCCAATAATCATCTACCATTTCAGGATAAGACTCGATCATGGATTTTTTTAAATCTTTATAATCTTGAATTTTTAAATTTCGTAATTCTACTTTATTGATTTCTGCTTGCATAAAATATACTGATTTCCTGCAAGATACAAAAAAATATCCGTTTACAAACGTTTACAAATATTTACAACCGAAAGTAAATAACTAACAACCGAATAACTATTGGTGTTGATGCAATTTTGTCTCGTCGAAATGAAACAACATCAATTTCAATGACAATTACAAATTTCAATTTTTATTAACTATTAAATTTTATACGCCATGAATGCATTAAGAAACAAAGTACAGTTAATTGGTCACTTAGGAAATGAACCAGAAATCAAAAATTTTGAAGGAGGAAAAAAATTAGCCAACTTTACATTAGCCACTAATGAAAGCTACAAAAATGACAAAGGAGAAAAAGTTGAAGAAACCCAATGGCACCGCTTAGTAGCCTGGGGGAAAACAGCCGAAATTATCGAGAAATATGTAACTAAAGGAAAAGAAATTGCCATTGAAGGCAAACTAACACACCGCAGTTATGAAGACAAAAACGGCGAAAAACGCTATGTGACCGAAGTGGTGGTTTCAGATTTGCTTTTGCTGGGAAAGCCATAAGTTAAATGGATTTTTAACCACTAAGTTCACTAAGTTTTTACGCAAAGCTTACAGAATTATTTACCGCAGATTCACAGATTTTTCAATTTGAATTTGCGGTTTTTAATTTTACAATCAAAAGCAAAGGATGCATTTTTTTTACGCAAAGCAAATACAAAAGATAGAACTCTTAAATAAACTTAATGTCTTAATAGTTTCTTTTAAAAACTTTGCGGACTTTGCGAAAAACTTGGTGTTCTTTGCGGTTAAGTAAGGATTTAGATAAAACAGAAAACCCATCACATTTTTAAAACGAGATGGGTTTTTATATTTATTTAGGCCACTTTTTTGATCAAATCATACATAGGGCAACGTTTGCAACGCTTACTTTCTGATTTTTTATATTTATCACAGCAAGAAGATTTACAGTTTTCTACTTTTTTAATAACAACAAGAGCTTCCTTTTTCTTTTTGTCTTTCTTCTTTTTTTTGCTGTCTTTTTCTTTTTCTTTTTCTTTTTTGCCCATCTTGCTATCAGTTTAAAACTGAAGCAAATATAAATTAAAAAATGTTATTTTTATATATTCTAAATAAAATTTAACTTTTTTATTTAGCAGTATTTGATGCCGAATTAGCAACTGCTAACTGCTGAATATCACGATCAAACAAATACAAACCACCTTTATCATCACCAATAAGGTTAATTTTATCCAAAATATTCTTAGCAGTAGCTTCTTCTTCGATTTGTTCCGACACATACCATTGTAAAAAGTTATGCGTCGCATAATCTTTCTCAGAAAACGTAATATGAACTAATTCATTGATAGAATCCGATACAAAAACTTCATGTTTGTATAATTCTTCAAACATTTCTTTGAAAGTAGTATAAGTTGTTTTAGGAGCTTTTAAATCGGTAACCTGAGCATGTCCGCCACGTTCATTGACGTATTTAATCAATTTAAGCATGTGTGCTCTTTCTTCATCAGATTGGGCATACATAAATTGTGCAATACCTTCTAAACCATGAACCTCAGCCCAACAAGCCATGGATAAATAAGTTTGAGAAGATTCGGCTTCAATGCGAATTTGTTTATTTAATGCGGTCTCTATATTTTTTAAAAGCATAATATCTAATTTTAAAGTTTATAATTATCGTAAAGTTAGCGAAATTCTTTCTTTTGAAAAAAGATTAATTGAAAGTCTTATTACGCAAACAGCTTTAAAACTTCAGCAATATTTTCAAAAGCCTTAAAATTTTCATGTTTTACTTCATGGTCAATTTTTTCATGTGCCCAAGTGGTGTGAAACGGGATATGGGCAGCATAACCACCAATATTCAGCACTGGCAAAACATCCGATTTTAAAGAATTTCCAATCATGTAAAATTCTGAAGGCTGGACTTCCAAACGTTTAATCAAATCCAGATAATCCTGTTCCTGTTTATCGGACATCACCTCAATATGATGGAAATATTTTCCTAAACCTGAGTTATGCAATTTACGGCGCTGGTCCAGTAAATCGCCTTTGGTAGCCACAACGAGTTTATATTTTCCATACAAAGCTTCCAGCGTTTCTTCAACACCATCCAAAAGAACAATGGGTTTTTCTAATAACTCTTTACCATATTGAATAATTTTTTCGATTACTTCAACCGAAATCGTATTATTAGAAATAGTCATTGCTGCTTCAATCATGGAAAGAATATAAGCTTTGATTCCGTATCCGTAAATTTTTAAATTGGCAATTTCAATCCTGAAAAGTTCCTGCGAAAGTCCCTGATGCGATAAATAATCACTCATCAATTCACAGAATTTTTCTTCTGTTTCTAGGAAATAAGTTTCGTTAACAAATAGTGTATCGTCGGCGTCGAAGGCAATTACTTTTAGGCTCATATTTATCTTAATTTTCTATAAACAATCGGTTTGTTGTAAAAAGTGATTCGTATTCCTAAAAGTAGAAAAATTGCGCCAATAATTCGAAACCAACTCATTTTTTCGTCTAAAAATATCCAGGCAAGTAGTGTAGCCAAAACAGCTTGTCCCAATAAACTTAGCGAAACCCTTGTAGCCTGCAAATACAAAGTTGAATAACTAATTAATAACCAAGCTATCAATTGACAAACCGCACCTTGAATGAATAAAACTAACCAGGCAGTATTTGAAAATCCGATAAAACTTTCTCCGTTAATTTCACAGATAATTGCCAAAAACAAACTGGAAGAAACCAAAACGATTGTCATAAAAGTTAAGATATCAACCTTCGATAAAATATTTTTACTAATTAAAATGTAAGTAGCATAGAGCATTCCGGACAAAAGAGCCAGAATAAATGCCAAATCAAAATTAAGATTACTAAAAGTCTCAAAACCTACTAAAACAACCATTCCTATCAGAGCAATGATTGTTCCTATCCAAAAATTAATACCAGGTTTATTTTTTAAAACCAAAAAAGAACCAATTCCTACCCAAACCGGAGAAAGATTAGCCAACAAAGTCGCCTGCGTGGCACTCGATTTTTGGATAGCAATATTCCAAATGGCTATGTCGGTGGCAAAAATAATTCCGCAAACACAGGAAAGTAACAATAATTTGGTTGAAGGCAATCGGAATTTCTTTGAAAGAAAAACATAAGGCAACAATAAAACTGCTGCAATAAACATGCGGTAAAATGCCGAAATCAATCCGTTAGTCAAATGCAATCGAACCAAAACAGGGAATATAGAAATACAGAGTATTCCTGCTGCTAAAGCTAATTTTGGTTTTGCATTGTTCATACTTCCTGTCATTATAAACACGAATTTCACTAATTCACACAAATAAATTGGTGTAAATTAGTGAAATTACTTCGTCTGTTCGCTATCTCTCGAGTCGTGTTTGTTTAATTTATTAGTTTATCGTCTCTCCATTCCCAACACCATCAGTATCCGGATTTACAAAAACCAATTTTCCTTCGGCATTGTTTGTCATCAAAATCATTCCCTGACTTTCAACACCACGAAGTGCTCTTGGAGCTAAATTTACCAAAACGGTTACTCTTTTTCCAATAATATCTTCGGGTTTGAAACTCTCAGCAATTCCGGAAACAATCGTGCGAACATCAATTCCGGTATCTACTTTCAATACCAATAACTTATTGGCTTTTGGCATTTTTTCGGCTTCGATAATAGTTCCTACACGTAAATCCATTTTAGCAAAATCCTCATATTGGATTAAGTCTTTCTGAGCCTCTACCTTTTTATTTTCTGCCTGATTGGCTGTTTTTGTAGCTTCCAATTTGTCTATTTGTTTTTGAATGGCTTCGTCTTCAATTTTAGCAAATAATAATTCGGCTTGTCCAATTTGGTGACCTGCCGACAATAAATCTGATGATTCAGAAATTGCCTTCCAATTCATCTCGACTGCGCTTGATGTGACATTAAGAATACGTTTCAATTTAGCGGCAGTAAATGGCAAGAAAGGCTCACAAAGCGAACTCAAAGCAGCCGCAATTTGCAAGGCCACATACATCTGCGTTTGCACGCGTTCCGGATTGTCTTTGATTACTTTCCAAGGCTCTTCGTCGGCCAAATATTTATTTCCTAAACGAGCCGCATTCATCATTTCGCCTAAAGCTTCACGGAATCGGTAACGCTCAATCGAGCTTGAAATCACCTCAGGATACGCCTGTAATTCGGCTAAAGTTTGTTCGTCAACTTCCGTTAATTCATTTGGAGTTGGAACAATTCCATTATAATATTTATTAGTCAACACCACCACTCGGTTGATAAAGTTTCCAAAAATCGCTACCAACTCATTGTTATTTCTAGCTTGGAAATCTTTCCAGGTAAAGTCGTTGTCTTTAGTTTCCGGAGCGTTTGAAGTCAGCGCATAACGCAATACATCCTGTTGATCCGGGAACTCTTCTAAATATTCGTGTAACCAAACCGCCCAGTTTTTAGAAGTAGATAATTTATTGCCTTCTAAATTCAGGAACTCATTTGCCGGTACATTTTCAGGTAAAATATAACTTCCTTCAGCTTTCAGCATCGCCGGGAAAATCACACAGTGAAATACAATATTGTCTTTCCCGATGAAGTGAACCAGTTTTGTGTTTTCATTTTTCCAATAAGGTTCCCAGTCTTTACCTTCTCTGGCTGCCCATTCTTTGGTAGATGAAATATAACCAATTGGTGCATCAAACCACACATATAATTTTTTCCCTTCAGCACCTTCAACCGGAACATCAATTCCCCAATCCAAGTCACGGGTTACCGCACGAGGCTCCAAACCGCCATCAATCCAAGATTTTACTTGTCCGTAAACATTTGGTTTCCAGTCGTTTTTATGTCCTTCCAAAATCCATTCTCTCAAGAAAGCATCATATCTGTCTAAAGGCAAAAACCAGTGTTTTGTTGATTTCAACACAGGTGTTTCACCAGTAATAGTCGATTTTGGGTTAATCAAATCGGTAGCGTTCAAAGTCGAACCACATTTCTCACATTGATCACCATAAGCTTCTTCATTACCACATTTTGGACAAGTTCCCATAACAAAACGGTCTGCCAAAAACTGATTCGCTTTGGCATCATATAACTGCTCTGTAACCTCTTCAATAAAATCACCATTATCGTATAATTTCTTAAAGAATTCCGAAGCCGTTTCATGGTGAACAGGCAAAGAAGTTCTCGAATAATTATCGAATGCAATTCCAAAATCAGCAAAGGATTTACGGATAATTCCGTCGTATTTGTCAATTACTTCCTGAGGTGTAATGCCCTCTTTTTTGGCTTTCATCGAAATGGCCACCCCGTGTTCATCGCTTCCGCACACAAACAAAACGTCTCTACCCTGCAAACGCAAATAACGCGAATAAATATCAGCCGGAACATAAACACCCGCCAAATGCCCAATATGAATAGGTCCGTTAGTATAAGGCAAAGCCGCCGTAATCGTATATCTTTCTGGATTTTGTAACATAATTCAATTTTATAGAGCGCAAAAATAAGGAATCCAATTTTATTTAAAACATTTTACTCACAATCTTGTCATTCCGAGGCACGAGGAATCTCATCAAGTAACTAACACTACTTAAATTTCTTCTTCGTCAGAATGATAAAATCAATAATTACCAAAGTCTCTCTCTAAGATTATTTTTTATATTTGAAATATAATCTTACATACCTACTTTTTAGAAACACAAACAATATTCGCAAGAATGAGTAAAACTACATTTGATAATTTAACTAGAAGTGCACTTTGGACAGCGTATAAATGCATTTGTTTTTATTGTAGTCAACCATTAGATTGGGGAGATTTACATATCGATCATATTATTCCTGAATCTCTTACACAAAAAGATGAGAAATTCGAAAAAATCAAAGAAGGACTAGGTTTAGAAAAAGATTTCAATTTAAATGAATTATATAATTTGGTTCCGTCGCATAGCAAATGTAATCATAGAAAAAGTGATGATTTTTTTTCAAAAAGCACTACACTATTTTACCTCTCAATTGCTAATAAAACAGCATTAAAAGTTAAACTTGAAATCGAAAAATTAAAAAGAAACAAAAACAAAGGTTTAATTTTATCTAAATTACAATCAGCACTTTCTTCAAATACTATCAACGAAAAGGATTTAAGAAAAATTTTAATTGAAGCTGAAAAACACAACTGGAATATTAAGGAAATTAAATTACCGTTTGGAGTAGAATTTATAGATAAGATTTATGATACTTTTTATCTTGACACTGATTTTTCAGAATTACTAGATAATAAGCTATTATTACACAATGATGAAGATTCTTTAGAGTTAGTGAATGACAACAATGAAAAAGTAAATGTTTCGACTTTAAATGAATGGAAAAAAGCATCAATTGAAGGATTTTACCCTTTAACAACTTATGCTATAAAATCAGCTTCAATATTTACTTTCTTTGAAGAATTGATTAAAGCTTTAGAGAAAGCAAAAATGCCAAAAGTATCTTTTATTAGTGAACCTTGGTTAGAAATTGATATGTTAGATTACCTATCACCCAATATCCTTATGGATGTTGAAGATGAATTATTAGAGCATATTGAAAATAGATTGTCAGTTGGAGATTTAGTCAGATTAGGAATAGTTAAAGTTAACGATCCTTATCCTTATAAAATATCTCTAGAATTTGGAAGTTTTGAAACTTCATTAATTGAGCAGTTTAGAGCTGACTTTAATGATGATGGAATCGAAGATATATTTGTTAGAGGTTGGACAAGAGCAATTGGAGGAACTATGGGATTTGGTTTTACTTCAATTTTAACTAAATTATCAGAAAAACATCTAATTGAAAAAGAAGAACATTACTCACAAGACATGTAGCAACTTCATTGCTTTACAAACGGATTTACAGAAAACAAATTATGCCAAAAGGACCTGAAAAAGACGGAAAAAACAAGGCTCTGCACACCAAATTACTCAACCGTAAAAAAACTAAATTACAAGAAGAGAAAGCAGCAAGAGCCTTGCGTTTGAAAGCTATTGTTACCAAAATGAATCAGCAAAAGGACAACAAGAATTCTTCTGCTGTTGAATAAATTTGCGGTTAAACAAAATAGCAGCTTCAAAAAAATCAGTAGCAATCCGTGTAATCTGTGGCAAAAAAACCGAAATTTGCAATCCATTCATAAAAGAAACTCATGGAATTTGGAAGTATTTTAATCTCAGAAACAGCTGCTAACAGCGAAAATCCTCAGGACGTCATCAATTCTAACATTTCGATTGTCAACCTGATGCGCGAGGAAAAAATCGATGATGAAAACATTCACGAAGACGCCTTAATGAGTTACTATCTGGATTATTATGCTTCGCAATGTCGTGAAGGCAATTTTGCTCAGTTTGTTTACAATTCGGGCTGGAACAAGGAATTAAATGAATTGATAGAAGAAGGACTTCAAATTCTTGGCGCCGAAAAACATTTAGCACTTTTTCAGGAACAAAGTAAAAAAGTGCGTTTAATGAGCAGTGTTAAATTGGCCAAATTTTTAAAAGGAAAATTAGAAGGCGTTAATCCTATTCGGGATTTACTTAACAACGGCACTGCTTTCAGTCCGGAAATTTTAGGCGATGAAAACCTTGTTACATTGAACGCGGAATTCTTAAAAAATCATCCTGATACTCAAATCCTTCCGGTAGAAGCTATTTTTGAACTATTAGAAGACTATTTGGAACGCGAAATCACAAGAAACTAAAATTTTTTCGGAAAAAATCAAAATTAGTCGCTTATTTCTTATACTATTCACAAAAATAAATTTATTTTTGTAAGTATAACTTGTACATACCCATACAAAAATAGACTACGATTAATTTGATGGAAATATTACACCAATTTTCGAAATTATTTGTTCTCGACATCCGAAACACGATGGGTATTTTGTTTTGGGGAAACTTCGTTCTCGCTATTCTTGTTTTTTCTTTCCGGTTTACATCAACAAGCAAGCAATCCCATAAACAATTATTAGTTTTTGGATGTTCAAAGATTCTGCTTGCAATAGCCTGGCTAGCATTTTTTCTGCGTGTAGATACTGTGTCCTACAACCCTATTCAATTTATCACAACCAACACTTTAGTCTTTTCAGGATATTATTTAGAATCAGTAGCCATGCTAATGGTCTTAAAAAAAAGAACGAAAAAATCATATCAAAATCAATTTTTTCTATTTATAACAACCTTAATAACTTTTTATATTGCTGTTGCTCTGGAAGCACCTGCCAACATAAGGGTTTCTTTAGCTTCGATTAATATATTCATATTGTTGATAGTACCTACGTCGCTTTTTTTAACAGAATCTAGCGGTAGCATGTTTAGAAAAATTCTTGGCTTAAACTATATTATCCTATTGGTAACACTGATTTTCAGAATAATCTATCCTCTATTTAAAACCTCAACAAGCCTATATTCAGTCGACATTACACAAAAAATTATTTTTTTAATTATTTTCCTGATGATGACCATCAGCGGAGTAGGTTATTTACTCTTATTACAGGAAAAAAAAGAAATGCAGGTCAAAAAACTTTTGAGCGACAAGGATCAGTTTTTTTCAATTATTGCACACGATTTAAAAGGACCTTTTAACGGAATCATTGGATTATCTGAACTTTTATTAGAAAGAGAAAACGAATTAAATCAAGAAGAAACTAATGAATTCATTGAACTGATTCATGAATCTTCTAAAAACACATTTTCATTGCTTAACAATCTATTAACCTGGTCACAGTCACAAACCGGAAATTTAGAATTCAACCCAAATAAAACCGACATTAGTGCACTTATTGACAAGACCATCCATTTGTTAGCTAATCTTGCTAAAAGCAAAAACATCACCATACATTCAAAAATTGAAAAAAATCAATTTCTAATTGCCGACAAGAACATGCTTGAAACTGTTTTTAGAAATTTGATTTCCAATGCCATAAAATTTACTCACTACGACGGAGAGATTATTCTTTCTATGAAAAAAAAGGACGATCAATATGTTTTTTCAATTCAGGATAACGGAATCGGGATTGCGCTTGAAAAAACCAGTAACCTTTTTGCTATCAAACAAAAAAACAACACCTTAGGCACCAACAACGAAACCGGAACCGGTTTAGGACTGATGATTTGCAAAGATTTTATCGAAAAACATGGTGGGAAAATCTGGGTACATAGTCAAATTGGACAAGGAAGTACTTTCAAATTTAGCATTCCGGCAAACATTCAAAATTCCGATTTTCAATTAAAAAACCAAAACACATTAATACGACTTCCTAAACTAACAATATAATAACACTACCAGATTGCTTTTTTTAAACTTTTGTTGGTCTTCCATCTAAACTTTGTCGTGTTACTAATAAACATTTGCTTAAATTTGCTACCGTTATTAGAAAATTTATAGTTATAAAAATCAAACTATGTTACAAATTGCATTTATTAGAGAAAATCAAGAAAAAGTAATCCAGGCTTTGGCCAAAAGAAATTTGGATGCCAAAACCATTGTGGAAGAAGTTGTAGAACTTGATGAGCGTCGTCGTGCTACGCAAGTAGAATTAGACAACATCCTTGCTGAATCTAATAAATTATCCAAAGACATTGGAGAACTAATGAAAGCCGGCGAAAAAGCCAAAGCAACTATCTTAAAAGAAAAAACAGTTAGCAACAAAGAAAAGAGCAAAGCATTGGCAGAAACTGCTGATGCAATCGCTGCTGAGCTAACTGAAAAACTATATACTTTACCAAACCTTCCTGCAGAGATCGTACCTGAAGGAAAATCTGCCGATGATAACTTGAATGTTTTCCAAGCAGGTGAAATACCTGTTTTGCACGAAGGAGCGCAACCGCACTGGGAATTGGTGAAAAAATACGACATCATTGATTTTGAATTAGGAAATAAAATCACCGGAGCAGGTTTCCCGGTTTACAAAGGAAAAGGAGCTCGTTTGCAACGTGCTTTGATTAATTATTTTTTAGACAAAAACACCGCTGCTGGATACAACGAAGTGCAGGTACCACACCTTGTAAACGAAGCTTCAGGATATGGAACAGGACAATTGCCGGACAAAGAAGGACAAATGTACCATGCCACTGTTGACAATCTTTATTTGATTCCAACAGCTGAAGTTCCAGTAACCAATTTATTCAGAGATGTTATTTTGAACGAAAGCGAATTACCTATTTTAACAACAGCTTATACGCCTTGTTTCCGTCGTGAAGCAGGTTCTTACGGAGCGCACGTACGTGGTTTAAACCGTTTGCACCAATTTGATAAAGTAGAAATTGTACGCATCGAGCATCCTGAAAAATCATACGAAGCTTTAGATGGCATGGTGGAACACGTAAAAGCCATTTTGGACGAATTAAAATTACCATATAGAATTTTACGCCTTTGTGGTGGCGATATGGGTTTCACTTCGGCATTGACTTATGATTTCGAGGTATTTTCTACAGCACAGGATCGTTGGTTAGAAATCTCTTCTGTTTCTAACTTTGAAACTTTCCAGGCAAACCGCTTGAAATTGCGTTTCAAAGACAAAGACGGTAAAAACCAATTGACACACACCTTAAACGGAAGTTCATTGGCTTTGCCTCGTGTTTTAGCAGGTATTATTGAAAATTACCAAACTCCGGAAGGAATTGTAATTCCTGAGGTTTTACGTCCATATTGCGGGTTTGATATTATAAATTAACAAGCTATAATTTTATAATATGACAAAACATCGATTGGCTTTTTTATTATTAATTATTTCGAATATAATATTTGCGCAAAATAACTTAGACAAAACTATATACCTGGATTCTCTTTGGAAAGAAACATCCAAAGAGAATTGCAAATATTATAGAATCGTAAAAGATTATTATAATGATAAAGAAATTTATCGCTTTGAAGATTATTACAAAAATGGAACCCTTCAAATGGAAGGTTATTCAAAAGCAAAAGATGCTTTAATAAGTGAAGGTGAATTTACATATTACTATGAAAACGGGAATAAGAAGAGTACCCAATCATATATAAAAGGAAGACCTTCTGGTTTGTCTTATACATGGTATGAAAATGGAAATAAAAAATCAGAGCTAGAATATATTACGCAAAAAAACAATGAGCTCTTATATGATATAAAAACCAATCAGTATTGGGGAAAAGACAATACACAATCAGTAATAGATGGGAATGGTTATATTGATGAAAAAGAAGGAAAACTTCAAGAAAAAGGAAGTATAAAAAATGGTTGGAAAGAAGGCGAATGGAAAGGAACCGATTCACAATTTAAAATTAGTTTTACGGAGAATTACAAAAACGGAAAACTCAAAAATGGCACTTCTATTGATTCTTTGATGGTTAAACGAAAATACAATGAAGTTTTTAATTACCCAAGACCTAAAAGAGGGTTACAACATTTTTACTCGTATGTTGCTAAAAATTTTAAAATTCCCGGAAACAAAGAAGACATAAGTGGCAAAATAATTTTAACTTTCATAATTAATAAAGATGGAAGTACTGACAAAATAAAAATAGCGAAAAGCTTAGATGAAGTTCTCGATGCTGAAGCTGTCGAATTAATAAGAGGATATCCTGAATGGGAAAGTGGTCAATATAGAGGTATCGGAGCTAAAGTTGAATATTCAATTCCTATTAAGATTGTATCAGGCAGAAAATAACTAAGCATACATTAATGAAAAAACTACTTCTACATATCGCCTTGTTTTTTTCATTAATTTGTTTCTCTCAAAACGAGCAATTAGCTCAGTATTACTACGACAAAGGCGATTTTGAAAAAGCTAAAATCAGCTATGAGGAATTATTGGCAAATATCCCTCAAAACATGCAGTATTTCCTTCGAACTGTAGATTGTTATCAGCAATTAAAACAGTTTGATACAGCCGAAAAAGCTATTCAGGATCGATTTACTAAATACAATCAGGGTAGTCTTTTAGTGGAGTTAGGCTATAATTATCAATTGCAAAAAGATGCTGCCAAAGCCAAGATTTATTACGATCAGGCACTAGAACGTATTCGAAAAAACCCGAATGAAGTTTATGCCATTGCTAATTCTTTTGAACGAAAAATACAATTAGAATACGCTTTAAAAGCTTATCAAACCGCCACTGAAATCCAACCCAAATTTAATTTTAATTACCAGCAGGGTTTGTTGTACGGACAATTGGGAAATTTTGACATGATGATTACCACTTTTTTGGACGAAGCCTATACTAATCCCCAAAGTCAGATTGTAATTCAAAATCAATTGTCACGCTTCATGACTGATGAAGCCGATGTGAGTTTTAGTGATGCCTTACGAAAAGCCTTAATTCTGAAAGTTCAAAAAAATCAGGATTTGTTCTGGAATCATTTTTTGAGTTGGTTTTATGTTCAGCAAAAAGATTTTTCTAAAGCTTTTATACAAGAAAAGGCCATTTATAAACGTAATCCAGAGTCACTTTCCAGCATTTTAAATCTGGCCAATTTAGCTATCGAAGAACAAAATCAGGAAATAGCTAAGGAAATTTTAGATTTTGTAGTCGAAAATACTAAGGATTTAGAATTATTAGTTCAAGCACATTCCTATTTGTTAGAACTAAAAATCAGTAAGGCCACCGAAAAAGACTTTGCCACGATCAACACAGAAATTGAAGCGTTGTTGAAACAATTTGAAATAAGTCCTTTTAGCTTATCTTTGCAGCTCATTCAAGCGCATTTTGTAACTTTTAATTTAAAAAAACCCGAACAAGGAAGAGCCATTGTAAAAAGAGCTTTAGAGCTACAATTGAATCCTTATGAAATTGCTCAGGTCAAAATGGAACTGGCCGACATTTTCCTTTTTGAAGAAAAATTCAATCAAGCATTATTGTATTATTCACAAATTGAAACCGATTTAAAAAACAATGAAGTAGCTCATGAAGCCAGTTTAAAAGCAGCCAAAACGAGTTATTTTAAAGGTGATTTTCCTTGGGCTTTAAAACAATTTAAGGAACTGAAATCGGCAAATACACAGCTAATTGCTAATGATGCCTTGGAATATTTCTTATTGATTAATGACAATACGGTTGCTGATTCGACACAAACGGCGTTGAAAGCATTTGCCAAAGGCGATTATCTGTTGTATCAAAATAGAAATCAGGAGGCTATTGCTCAATTTCAGTTAGTTTTAAAAAATTTTAAAGGCAATGAAATCGAAGCCGTAACACTATTGCGATTAGGGAAAGCTTATGAAAAAACAAACGAATTTAATTTGGCTTTAAGCCAATATCAAGCCATAATTGACCATCACAGTGATGGAATTTATATGGACGAAGCACTGTTTTTTTTAGCAGAAATATATAGTAAAAAATTAAACGAGCCCGAAAAGGCAAAACCACTCTACGAGAAAATAATATTCAATCATCAGGATAGTATTTATTTTGTAGAAGCCCGAAAAAAATTCCGGGAATTAAGAGGTGATAAAAACTTATAAAAGTTTAATCGGTTAATCGTTGATTCGATTAAGCGGTTAAACAAATCAACGATTAAACAATAGAGAATGATAATTTACAACGTAACAACTAATATACACGAAAGCGTTCACGATCAATGGATGATTTGGATGCAACACAAACACATTCCGGAAATGCTGGCAACCGGGAAATTCACAAATGCTAAATTAGTTCGTGTATTGGTGGAAGAAGAAATGGGCGGAGTTACCTATTCGGCTCAGTTTACTACAGATAGCTTAGACACTTTAAACAAATTCTATCAAGAAGAAGACAGGATTTTTCAACAAGAAGGGCTAAAACTTTTTGGGGACAAAATGCTCACTTTTAAAACGGAGTTGCAACTAATTTCGGAACACTAAATCTAGTATTCAGAAAGCAGAATTAAGAAAGCAGTTCCACTCTGTTTTCGTATCAAAATTAAACAACATGGATAAAGTTAAAGCCAAAAAACACCTCGGACAACATTTCTTAAAAGACGAAAGTATTGCTAAGGACATAGCCGATACACTGAGTTTAGAAGGTTATAATGATGTATTGGAAATTGGACCGGGAATGGGTGTTTTGACCAAATATATGCTGGACAAACCCATCAATACTTATGTGATTGAAATCGACACTGAATCGGTGGACTATTTAAATGCACATTATCCAAAATTGCACGGAAAAATCATTTCTCAAGATTTCCTAAAATACAACATCAAAGAAGTTTTCGAAAACAAACAATTTGCCATAATTGGTAATTTCCCCTATAATATTTCGAGTCAAATTGTCTTCAGAGTATTAGAATTAAAAGAACAAATTCCTGAATTTTCGGGTATGTTCCAAAAAGAAGTTGCCGAACGCATTTGCGAGAAAAAAGGAAGCAAGACTTACGGTATCTTATCGGTATTGGCTCAGGCTTTTTACGACACCGAATATTTATTTACTGTTGGCGAACACGTATTTAACCCTCCACCAAAAGTAAAATCAGGAGTGATGCGAATGCGCAGAAAAGAAGATTTCAATTTGCCTTGTGGCGAAAAACTATTCTTCACAGTAGTAAAAACAGCCTTTCAACAACGCCGCAAAACCTTACGCAACAGTTTAAAAACACTGAATTTATCGGATAATTTAAGAGAAGATAGTATCTTTGACCTCCGTCCGGAGCAACTGGATGTGGCACAATTTATCGAACTTACTCAAAAAATAGAAGCCGATGGAATTTAAAATCAGTAAAGACTTAATTCTCGAACTTAAACAGCACATTGCTAATAATCATGATAAGGAACTAGAAACCTTATTAAATGATATGCACCATGCTGATATAGCCGAGGTTTTGGACGAACTTGATTTTGACGAAGCTACCTATATTTTTAAAGTATTAGACAGTGAACAAACCGCAGAAATCCTTCTGGAACTAGAAGATGATTTGCGTGAAAATATTCTTAGCCGCCTTTCTCCAAAAGAAATTGCCGAAGAGCTGGATGAGCTGGACACTAACGATGCAGCCGACATTATTGCCGAACTTTCGCAGGACTTAAAAGCGGAGGTAATCTCCGAACTTCAGGACGTTGAACACGCTAAGGACATTGTGGACTTGTTGCGTTATGACGAGAATACTGCAGGAGGTTTGATGGGAAAAGAGCTCGTAAAAGTCAATGAAAACTGGAATGTACTAACCTGTGTCAAAGAAATGCGTATTCAGGCCGAAAATGTTTCACGCGTACATTCGATTTATGTGGTTGACGATGAAAATCGATTAAAAGGACGACTTTCGCTAAAAGACTTATTGACAACTTCGACTAAAACACACATTAGCGATGTTTATATAAGGAAATTAAACTGGGTAAAAGTTGACGATAAAGACGTAGAGGTGGCCCGCATCATGCAAAAATACGACTTAGAGGCTATTCCCGTTGTTGATGAATTAGGCCGACTAGTAGGACGCATTACAATCGATGATATTGTTGATGTAATCAAAGACGAAGCCGACCAGGATTACCAGTTAGCAGCCGGTATTTCGCAAGACGTTGAAGCTGATGACAGTATTATGGAACTAACAAAGGCACGATTACCTTGGTTAGTTTTAGCATTATTAGGCGGTTTTATAACCGTAAGAGTATTAGGACTGTTTGAAGGCGCTATGCTAGAACATGGTAATCTATTCTTTTTCACACCCTTAATTGCTGCAATGGCCGGAAATGTTGGGGTACAATCTTCAGCAATTATTGTTCAAGGTTTAGCAAATCAAACTTTAAGTGGCTCTCTGTTTAACCGACTTATAAAAGAAGTTTCTTTGAGTTTATTGAATGGTGTTATTCTGGCTAGTATTTTATTTATTGGGAGTCATTTTTTACTCAATGTTGAATTTGTCATTGGTTTTATTGTTACAATTGCGCTTATCTCAGTTATTGTAATAGCCTCATTAATAGGAACATTTATACCGCTACTTTTAGATAAATTCGGGATTGACCCCGCTTTGGCAACAGGACCATTTATCACCACAAGTAACGATATCTGTGGAATACTGATTTACTTTTCGATTGCTAAAATGATTTTAGGTTTTTAATATTTAGAAGATAAAAATACAAACAACATGAAAGTACATATTATTGGAGGTGGAAATCTGGGAGCGGCTATTGCTCTAGGAATGGCAAAAAACGGCAGTGACCACCAAATTACAGTTACCCGAAGAAATACAGCCAACATTCTTTATTTAGAAAAATTAGGCGTTACGGTAACTACAGATAACAAACACAATATTCAAGAGGCAGATGTTATTATTTTAACGATAAAACCATATCAGGTTGATACCGTTTTAGCTGAAATTTTACCTGTGATTTCTAATAAAACGATTGCTTCGGCTGTAACAGGACTTTCTACAGAAAGTTTACAGAAAAAAATTGGCGAAAACCATCAGGCTATTCGTATCATGCCAAATATTGCCGCTCAATATGCCGCATCAGCAACCTGTATTACTTTCAATGAAAAACACGCCGCTGAAGGTCAAAAATTAGTAACTATTTTTGAAGAATTAGGAACGGCGCCTGTTATTGACGAAAAACTAATGGATGCCGCTACGGTTTTAGCTGCCAGCGGAACGGCTTTTGCTTTACGTTACATCAGAGCATCTATGCAGGCAGGAATCGAAATTGGATTTGACTGGAAAACGGCTTTGGCAATCTCCGCACAAACCGTTAAAGGAGCTGCCGAAATGGTCATGGAAGAACAAATCCATCCGGAACAGTTAATTGACCGTGTAACAACTCCGCAAGGTTGTACGATTACCGGATTAAGCGAAATGGAATCACACGGATTTAGTTCGTCATTAATCCGCGGAATTAAAGCGGCAGTTAAGAAAATTAAAGATCTTTAATTATTTCTAAAAAATTTAAAAGGACCAATTCTACTGTTTACAATTGGTCCTTTTTTTATCAGCATTATAAAATAAATTCCACCATTAAGGAATTAAGTTAAATTAAGAAGCTTAGTTCACTTTGTGTATTCTTTGCGCTCTTCGTGTTTAAACAAAGAACTAAATTCCTTAATGGTGAATCAATAAAACCCTATTTCTTCTTTGTTTTCAAAGCCATTTCATTATCATCATACTCCTGACCAAAATCAGGCATACCGTCTTTAGTCCATTTCAACACTCTGGCATGTGTGTGACGATTCGGATCAGATAAGGCATCACCTTTAATTTTTTCATAATCACGGGCATGATAAATCATAATATCGGTTTTCCCATCTTCAGCAACTGTAAAACTATTGTGACCCGGCCCATAGCGTTTGAATTTTTCATTGGTAAAGAAAACTGGTTTGTCTAATTTAGTCCAGGATTTTGGATCCAATAAATCCGCTCCTTCTTTAGCCCATAACAAACCAATACAATACGTCGCATCGGTAGCACTGGCCGAAAAAGCCAGGAATACTTTTCCATTTTTAACCAAAACAGCAGGTCCTTCATTTACCTTGTAAGTATGCATTTCCCAATCGTAATCCGGCTGGCTAATCACCACTTGCTTGTCATCAAGAGTTGTAGGACTAGTCATTTTAGCAATATACAAACTGGTGTTTACTACGTTTCCAGGACCTCTGTCCACCCAAATCATATAACGTTGCCCGTTCATTTCAAAAGTTGTCGCGTCTAGAGAAAAAACATCGCCTTTGCTCACAATCTGTCCTTCTTCTTTCCACTCACCTTTAGTTGGATCTTCAGAAGGATTCGATAAAGCATATTTATGAATACTCCATTTATTTTCAGCAGAACCTGCAGCAAAATAAATGTACCATTTTCCTTCTATTCGATGTAATTCGGGCGCCCAAATATGATTACCCATTGGTCCTTTATCATGTTTGCGCCATACAATAACTGGATTAGCATCTTTAATTCCATTGATAGTTTTAGAGCTTCTAATTTCAATACGGTCATATTCAGGAGCAGTAGCAATAAAATAATAGGTTCCGTTTGAACTTTTGGTCACAAAAGGATCAGCACGTTGTAAAACTAATGGATTATGGAATTGATTCTTTTTTAGTTGCTGCGAATGTGCCGTCATTCCCAAACCAAGGAATACTAATAAAATACTAAGTCGTTGAAAATTCATATGCTGCTTATTTATTGTAAATACTGTTTTTAAATGTAAAAAACACATTTGTTTAAAGAATGTAAATATACTTTTTATAAAATTGAATTTATATAAAATTTAAAAAATCCTAAAAAACGAATCCTAAACAATCAACTATTTGTAATAAAAACAATTCAATTAATTGATAATCATGTACTTTAACGATAATATATGCAAGATATCGAAAAGATAAAAAGTTGCTTTTATAAAATTAAAAATAGCCGTAAATTTATGCAATAGATCCCAATCTACATCAGGCTTTTCTAATTAATGGTTTAATTATGTATTTAAAACACTAAACAAACATTATTATGAAAAAGTTACTCAACATGATTTACGACAAAATCTCACGTTTCTTATTTGGTGATGAAACAATGGTGAGATATTAACGGGAAAGAAATCTGTAAAAAAGAAAGCGTATGTAAAAAACTTTACTTTAAGTTTGATTAATGCAACTAAAAACCATTTCTGAGTTTAACTTAAATTCAGAAATGGTTTTTTGTTTCTAACACCTACTTTTTATTACACCTCAATCTCTCTTTTTTTGCTAATTTTGCTCTTCAATTGAATCAATATTATGAGCATTAAAATTCTTCACATCGATAGCAATCACCCAGTATTAATGCAGCAATTGCAGGATTTAGGTTTTGAAAACCATGAAGATTTTAAATCATCTAAAGAAATAATAGAAACTAAAATTCAGGACTATCACGGAATCGTGATTCGAAGCCGTTTTAAAATTAACAAAAGCTTCATAGACAAAGCGACTAATTTGCAATTTATTGCCCGTGTAGGAGCTGGCTTAGAAAGTATCGACTGTGATTATGCTACTTCTAAAAACATAGCGCTTATTGCCGCTCCAGAAGGAAACCGAAATGCTGTAGCCGAGCACAGTTTAGGAATGATTTTATCTCTTTTCAATAATATGAACCGTGCCGACAGGGAAATCCGCGCAGGACATTGGAACAGAGAAAGTAATCGCGGTCATGAACTAGACGGAAAAACGGTTGGGATAATAGGATACGGAAACATGGGAAAATGGTTCGCTAAAAAACTAAGAGGTTTTGATGTGGAAGTACTTTGTTTTGATATCAAAGAAAATGTAGGCGACGAAAATGCTAAACAGGTTTCTCTAGCCGAATTACAGCAAAAAACAGATGTACTAAGTTTACACCTACCGTGGACTCCGGAAACCGACAAAATGGTCAATTCAAGCTTTATTAATGCTTTTGCAAAAGCATTCTGGATACTCAATACTTCCAGAGGGAAAAACATTGTTACAGCTGATTTAGTTGAAGCCTTACGATCCAAAAAAATCTTAGGAGCAGGTTTAGATGTTTTGGAGTATGAAAAACTGTCATTTGAAACCTTATTTCAGGACAAAACAACACCGGAAGCTTTTCAATATTTATTAAATGCCGATAATGTTTTGTTGTCACCACACGTAGCCGGATGGACATTTGAAAGTCACGAACGATTAGCACAAACGATTGTAGACAAAATCAAAGCTTTATATTCCAAATAAGAAATAACAAACTGTTCTTAAACACTTTAGACTTCCATATTTCAATATTATTTCATAAATTTAGTAATTGATAATCACTAAATTATAGGATTATGGAAAATTCAAAATACGAACACTGGAATCAACTGCAGCCCTACGAAGAAGACAATAAAAGAATTGCAGCCGGTTTACTGGCAATAATTCTAGGTCCTTTTGGAATCCATAAATTTCTATTAGGCTATACCAAAACCGGGATTATTTGGCTTTTTTTAAGTCTCATCAGTTTTGGCGCTATAACTGGATTACTCGGACTAATAGAAGGCATAATCTATCTTACAAAATCGGATGAAGAATTTTTTAGAACATATCAATTAGGTCGAAAACTTTGGTTCTAAATATTCAGACAAAAAAAACCGCAGATTCGCAGATTTAAACAATTTATAATCTGTGAATCTACGGTATATGATTTAAAAGTAAAAAATATTATTCTCCTTTTTCGTTGAATTTCTTTTCCAATTCCATTTGGAATTCCTCCATAACTGGTTTCATGGTACTTTCAGGGATATCAGCAATTCTAATATACATTAAGCCATCAACAGCATTATTGAATAATGGATCGACATTAAAAGCCACCACCTTCGCATTTTGTTTGATATATTTCTTAATCAGTACTGGCAAGCGTAAAGTTCCCGGTTCTAATTCGTCAATAATTTTATCAAACTTATTCAAATCAGCTTCTGTCTCATTGAAGATAAAATCTTTATCGGCATCTTTCAATTTTACCTTATACGCTTTTTTAGGATGGATGTATTGTGCGATATAAGGATCATAATAATTGGATTTCATGAACTCAATCATCAACGATTTTGAGAAATCAGAGAACTGATTACTGATACTCACCCCTCCAATAAGGTATTTATGTTCCGGAAAACGCAGCGTGGTATGAATAATTCCTTTCCAAAGCAGGAACAACGGCATTGGTTTTTGCTGGTATTCTTTGATAATGAAAGCACGTCCCATTTCAATAGACTGATGCATGGTTTCGAACAATTCAGGCTCAAAACGGAACAGTTCATTCAAATAAAAACCTTCAATACCATATTTTGGATAAATTTCTCCACCCAAACCCATTCGGTAAGCACCGGCAATTCTTTGGGCTTCGTCATCCCATAAAAACAAATGATGATAATATTGGTCAAACTTATCTAAATCAATAGACTCATTGGTTCCCTCTCCTACTTCTCTAAAAGTGATTTCTCTTAAACGTCCTATTTCATGTAAAATACTCGGAATTTTATTAGCTTGGGTAAAGAAAACTTCATAGTTCTTACTTTGCAACAATCTACAATCCGTTTCCCTTAAAGCATTCACTTCCGAAATAATTTTCTCTTCATTAGCCGGAGTGGCAATTTCTTTAGGATTCTTGGTGATTTTTAAATTAGGAGTTGTTATTAATTTACTTTCTTTTTCAAAAGGATTCGCTAGCATATAAGTTTTCTTTCTCAAGAATTCCGAATAGGCATCAATACTTTCGTACTCATTTTGCTCAGCTACTGAGATAGGTTTTCCTATTCTAACTTTAATCACACGGTTTTTTTGACTAAACAACTCCGAAGGCAATTTAGCAGTACGTAACGTTCCGCTTATTTTAGAAAGCAAATAAAACAAACGACTATTTTTGGCATGAAAATAAATAGGCACAACAGGTACCTGAGCTTTTCTAATAACTTTGATTGCACCTTCTTCCCACTCTTTATCAACTACAAGTTGTCCGTCTTTATAACTGGAAACTTCACCTGCAGGAAACATCCCAAGAGGTTTCCCATCACTAAGATGACGCAAGGTTTCTTTGATTCCAATTACACTCGATTTTTTATCCTTATGATTTTCAAAAGGATTTACCGGCATGATGTATTGTTTTAAAGGCTCAATACGATGCAAAAGAAAATTAGCAATGATTTTGAAGTTAGGCTCTTTTTCAAGCATTAACTTCAATAGCAAAATCCCATCAATTCCTCCAAGTGGATGATTTGATATCGTTATGTAAGCCCCATCTTTAGGCAAACGTTTATAATCTTCTTCCGGAATTTCAAATTTAATTTGCAAATCGTCTACAATTCCATTCAAAAAGTCAATTTCCTGTAAATGCTTATTGCGATTGTAAACTTTATTGAGCGTAGAAATTCTTAGCACCTTCATTAATAACCAACCGGAGAAAGTCCCTAAGACTCCGTATTTCTCAACATTTATTGCTTTTGCAACTTCTTTGGCGGTAACTAAACCCATTTATTTTTTCTTTTTTTGAGAGAAAAACAAAGATAGAAAAAAACTCCATTATCCGACTATGAGCCCAGTTTGATTTTAAAATTTTATATCCCTCTCCATTTATTTTTTAGTATTTTTGGAATTCAAAAAAATTAAAAAAATGAGAATTTTATCCTATAATGTTAACGGTATTCGAGCTGCAATTTCAAAAGGTTTCATCAACTGGTTAGAACAAGCAAAACCCGATGTAGTTTGTCTTCAGGAAATTAAAGCAACACCCGACCAATTACCCTTAATGGATTTTGAAATGGCGGGTTATCCCTACCATTATTGGTTTCCTGCTACCAAGAAAGGTTATAGCGGAGTTGCTATTTTATCAAAAACAAAACCAAAAAATATTGTTTATGGCACGGGAATTGAGCACATGGACTTCGAAGGCAGAAATATCAGGGTAGATTTTGAGGATTTTTCGGTAATGAGTTTGTATTTACCTTCGGGGACTAACATCGAAAGACTGAATCACAAATTTATGTTTATGGATGATTTCCAAAATTACATCAATGATTTAAAAAAGGAAATTCCTAATCTTATTATTTGTGGTGATTACAATATTTGTCACGAAGCTATCGATATTCACGATCCGATTCGAAATGCTAAAGTTTCCGGTTTTCTTCCGGAAGAACGCGCATGGCTGGATGCTTTCTTAAAAAATGGATTCATTGACAGTTTTAGATTTTTAAACAAAGAACCAGGTAATTATTCCTGGTGGACGGTTCGAGTAAAAACAGCTCGTCCTGAAAACAAAGGTTGGCGAATTGATTATTGCCTGGTAAGTGAACCATTGAAAGAAAGAATCAAAAAAGCACTTATTTTGCCCGAAGCAAAACATTCTGACCACTGTCCCGTTCTTGTAGATATAGAATAAACAAATTGCAAAGGCAATTTCAATATAAAACAAATAATAATGATAAAGAAAATCTCTTTAGGCTTCGCAGTCTTAGCGCTTACTAGTTCTTGTGTTTCTAAAAAAATATATAATGACTTAGAAAACAAATTTGCCGAACTAAAAAAAGAAAACAGAAATTTATCTGATGAAAACGAAGCACTCTTAAAAGCAAAAAACCAGCTTGAATTAGATCGCGACGGTTTGAAAAACGATTTGGCTAAGTTAAAATCAGAACGTGATAAACTCACCGCTGATCAAAAAGCACTAAACGAAAAAATCGCACGTTTACAGGATTCTTACAATGCCTTAGAAAAAAACAGCAGTGATGCTTTAGCCGCTAATTTGAAGAAAAATCGTGATTTGCTGGCTGAATTAGAAGCCAAACAAAAAGCCTTATCTATTGAACAGGAACGCTTAAGCAAAAACGCACAACGTTTAAAAGAATTAGAAGACATGATTGCTGCTAAAGAAGCAACTATGCGCAAACTAAAAGAAACCTTATCCAAAGCCTTAAACGGTTTTGAAGGCAAAGGATTAACTGTGGAGCAAAAAAATGGTAAAGTTTATGTTTCTATGGAAAACAAATTGCTTTTTAATTCCGGAAGCTGGGCAGTAAGTTCAGAAGGAAAAAAAGCAGTAGTAGAATTAGGAAAAGTTCTGGCTGATAATCCGGATATTTCAGTATTGATTGAAGGACATACCGATAACGACCCTTACGGTGGTTCAGGACCAATTGCTGACAACTGGGATTTATCAACTAAAAGAGCAACAGCAATTGTTGGTATTTTAAGCGAAAACAAAGCTATCAACAAAAAGAGTCTGACAGCTGCCGGAAGAGGAGAATTTTCACCATTGGCTACTAATGAAACAGCTGAAGGAAAAGCGAAGAATCGTAGAATCGAGATTATTTTAACACCAAGATTAGACGAAATCGCCGATATGTTGAATGAAATCAACTAGTGATTCGTAAGTATAAAATTCAAAAAGGTTCGGAGTATTGCTTCGAACCTTTTTTGTTAAATATATAAAAAAGGCAATCGAATTCAGCATAACTAATTTTTATATTTGTTTACAATTAATTTAGTCTCTTAGAAATCTAGCACTTAAAAAATGAAATACACGACCTTACCCAATACCGATATAAAAGTGAGTAAAATATGTTTGGGAACAATGACTTTTGGCGAACAAAACACCGAAGCCGATGGTCATGCCCAAATGGATTATGCAGTAGAACATGGCGTTAATTTTTTTGACACCGCCGAGATGTACTCAGTACCGGCACGCCAGGCAACTTACGGAAGCACCGAAAAAATTATAGGAAGCTGGTTTAAAAAAACAGGAAAAAGAAATGAAATCGTTTTGGCTTCAAAAATTGCAGGACCTAACCCAAACTTTGGTTATATGCGTGAAAAAAATGATTTCTCTCCTGCCAGTATCAAATATGCTTTGGATAAAAGTTTGCAACGTTTACAAACCGATTATATTGATTTGTACCAATTACACTGGCCGGAACGAAAAACCAATTTCTTTGGACAACGCGGTTTTAAAGTACAGGATGATGCCTGGGAAGACAATATCCAAGCGACGTTACAAACTTTAGAAGGTTTTATCAAAGAAGGAAAAATCAAACACATCGGACTTTCGAATGAAACACCATGGGGAATCATGCGTTTTCTGGAAGAAAGCAAATACAATCATTTACCAAAAATTAAAACCGTTCAAAATCCGTATTCTTTATTGAATCGACTTTTTGAAGGAGGTTCAGCTGAAATCTGTATGCGAGAAAATGTAGGTTTACTGGCTTATTCACCATTGGCTTTTGGGGTTTTATCAGGAAAATTTCTAACAGGATACGATCATCCAAACGCACGTATCCGATTGTTTCCACAGTTTTCAAGATACAACAGCGCCGAATGTACTGAGGCGACCAAATCCTATAGCCAGATTGCCAAAAAACATGGCATTTCATTGGCTCAAATGGCTCTGGCGTTTGTAAACCAACAGGCATTTGTAAGCAGTAATATTATTGGAGCAACAAATTTGGCACAACTAAAAGAAAACATTACTTCCATTAATGTGGTTTTATCCGATGAAGTTATCGCAGAAATCAATGCGGTTCACGCAATCATTCCTGATCCGGCACCTTAATTTTAACCGCAGAGTTAGTAAAGATTTTACGCAAAGAACACAAGAATCACTACCGCAGATTCGCAGATTTTAATTTATGATCTGCGAATCTGCGGTTATTTTTAATGGTTAAAAATAAAAAACTAAAAGAACTTTGTGTTAGCTCATGCTCTTTGTAGTTAACTATTTTTAAAACTCAAATTCCTCTTTCAGCTCCAAGGAATCTACAACCGTAGTATCTTTTACTTTTATACGGAGTAATGATTTAGCCGGACCGGTTAAAACGGTTTGTTGTTTTTTGAAAATAGTATCATCAACCGTAAGCAGTCCACGTTTTATCATTAGATTAGTCAGAAATGAAACCTGATTCATAGACGATTCTTTCAAATTCCCTTCATCATTAAACAGATACATGAATTTTTTCGGACTCGGAATTATTCGAGCCAGATACAGACATTCGTTAAAAGTTAATTCGGCTGGAGTTTTCTGGAAATAATACTGAGATGCTTCGCCAATTCCGTATACATTTGGCCCCCATTCGATAATATTAAAATACACTTCCAGCATGCGGTTTTTGCTCACAATGCGGTTGTTTTCCAAAATATAAACCAAAAGAATTTCTTCCAGTTTTCTGGACAAAGTTTTCTCTCTGGTCAGAAAAACATTTTTGATTAACTGCATACTAATGGTACTGGCACCACGACTAAATTTTTTAGTTCTAATATTTTTAGCGATAGATTGCTTAAAGGCTTCGTTGATGAAACCATGATGCGAAAAGAACGAAGGGTCTTCGGTAGTGAGAACACATTTTTGCAAGTAAGGCGAAATTTGGTCTAAAGGTGTGTAATTCACATTGCCTGAACCTACTAAAACCGGTCGTTGCAAAACACCATTAATGATGGCACGATACACAAATTCACTATTCAATTTATTCAAATTGGCTTCACCATATTTGGTAATTTTCAGATTTTCTTTTCGAAGATTACTATTGAAAACCAAATCATGAGGTTTGTTTTTATTGTATTTAAAATCCAGATTGTAATCAAAACTTCCCTCAGCCTCCATACCTTGAAAATGCGTAAACAAGCCATCTGGAAGTGAAGTAATAAAATCCTGGGCTTTCATTTTAGGAATATTTACTTTGAGTTTGTATACCGTGTCTTCTTCGGTTTCATAAGCCAGATAGGGATGGAATTTTACTTTGTTAAGTTGCACTGTCGAAGAGCTGTCAACAGCGATAAAGTCAGAACCTAAAAGGAAACGATAATCAAAACGGGCATTTTTTATCAATACATCTTTTTGAGCAATTCGCTTATGATTGATTTTCAAATTGGCTATCGATGCAAAACCATCTATATGCAACTCACCTCCGCTTTTATCAATATTTTCGACATTCAGACGAATGGAATCAAAACTTGAAATCAAATTGTAGCGTTCATCCAAATAAGGCACTTTAATAGCGCCAGTATCTATATTAAACAATCGGATATCGGCTTTTTTATTTCTTGGATCAGCAAAACCTTTTATTTTCCAGCGCTGCGCAAAAGTATTGGTCTGTACCTGAATTGCAGTTTCCAGTTCTTTGTTAGCCAACTTTAATTTTTCAATATCAACTATTGCTTTTTTCCCGTTATCATCGAGCCTGAAAGTCAGATTCTCGATATCCATATCTGTTGGGATCAAATTAAGTATTTTCGAAATTATACGATAAGCAAAAGCAGCATAATCTTTTTTATCATTAGTAGTTTCTTCGTCTTTATCTCTTTTTAAAAAGGCTTCAAAATTCTTGACTTTTCCTTTTTTGGTTAACTGAATATAACCATCTTCGACTTTCAATGTCCCTAATTGAACTTCTCCAACGAGCAAACGCCAAAGATTTACACTCGTTTTGATTTCATGGATATTAAACAAGGTGTCGGCATGATTAGGAACTAATATCACATCTGTAAAATGCACTCCTGAAATTCCGTCAAAAGCAGCTTCTTTCACCAAAAACTGACTATCATAATCCGTTTCCATTTTATTGGCCGTTTTGGCAATCATTTGTTGTAAAAGCGCTTCTCTAAAACCAAAACCAGCAATAATCGCAATCACTAGTACCGCTAAGATTATTTTTACAGCTAAGATTATTTTTTGTTTTCTCGTCCTCATGCACAATTTCATTTTCTGGAAGTCAGCTAAAATAATAACTTTTTTACTTCGATTGAACATCTTAACGTAAAGTTTAGAAATAGCTCATTGGATTAGATATTAAACCTAAAATATTAAAATTCAAATATTAGTTTCCCCTATTTTTTGACTAGCTCACCAATAAACCACTGCCTTACAGAAAATTACACAAAACGTTAAAAACCCAATAAACACAAGGGTTTCCGAATGTAATAGTTAAATTTGCATCACAAAAAAAATTAAAAAATGAAAAAAGTAATTTTAGCGGTAGTTGCCGTATTATCATTTGCTTTTGCAAATGCACAAGAATCAAAATCAATACAATTTGGAGTTAAAGCCGGAGCTAATTACGGTTGGTTAGCTACAGGTGAAGGATCAGTTTATGATTTACGTCCTGAAGTAGGTTACCACGCAGGTTTAGTTTCTGAATTCAAAATGTGTGAAAAATTTGCGTTCCAAGTTGAAGCTTTGTACTCTCACTCAAGCTACAAATTTGACGGAAACGGAAATAACTCAGGATTTAAAATTGAACTTAATCAAGTACAAGTTCCTGTTTTAGCTAAATTCTATTTAGTTAAAGGTTTATCGTTAGAATTAGGACCACAAGCTTCTATGATCGTTGACTCAAAAGTATCTAACTTAGAAGGCGACTTAAACTTCAGAAAATACAATGTTGCTGGTGTTTCAGGTTTAGCTTATGACTTTAACTCTGGTGCTTTTATCCAAGCGAGATACACTTACAGTTTCTTAGACTTAGAAAACGGAACTAACGGTCACAACCAATTTGGAATCCAGGCTTCTGTAGGATACAAATTCTAATATTCTTTTTTTTGGAATAGTATAAAACCACGCAAATTGCGTGGTTTTTTTGTACAACCAAATTTCATCAAAAAAACAACCAACTGTAACCCCAAAAGTCAAATAATTATATAGAAATTTGCATTTCTAAATAATCAAAATCAAATGGAACAAATTAGCATTTTAGGTTGTGGCTGGCTGGGACTGCCTTTGGCGAAAGCCTTAATCAGCGAAGGCTATTCGGTAAAAGGTTCCACAACCTCCTACAACAAAAGAGAACTACTAGAAAATGCCGGAATTGCACATTATCCCATTGCGCTGGAAGTTGAAAATTTCTCTGCTCCTGTAGCTGATTTTTTGGAAAACAGTCCAATCCTGATTATTGCTATTCCACCAAAATTAAGAGGAAAGAATAAAGATTACTCAGACGCACAAAACAATTCGTTTGTTCAAAAAATTAAAAACCTCATTCCTTATATCGAAAAATCCCCGGTAGAAAAGCTACTTTTCATTAGTTCGACTGCCGTTTATGGCGAAGCCGATACAATTATTGACGAAAATAGTCCTGCTATTCCTGTGACCGAAAGCGGTAAACAATTATTAGAAATTGAACAGTTGTTATTGGCCAATACTAATTTCAAAACAACTATTTTGCGTTTTGGCGGATTAATTGGTCCTGACCGTAATCCTGCCCGCTTTTTAGCCGGAAAAGAAAATGTACCAAACCCCAATTCGCCGGTCAATCTGATTCATTTGGACGATTGCATTGGCATTATCAAAAAAATCATTGCAAATGCTGTTTGGAACGAAGTCCTTAATGCCGTAACACCTTTTCATCCAAGCAGAAAAGACTATTACACACAGAAAGCATTAGAAGAAAATCTGATTCCGCCAACCTTCAATCACGAAATTCCTTCAGCAGGAAAAACAATTGTATCGGAGAAATTAGTTCGATTATTAGATTACACATTCACTCAACCTAATTTATAGTGATTCAAAAAATCAAAACAGCAGTTTCTACTAAAATTAATGCTATTGGACTTCCTATTTTAGCATTGCTTTGGGTTGGATTTTTTTGGGGCACTACCTGGATTGCTTCCAAGGAAGGAGTGCGTTATATTCCCGGAATTCAAATGGCAGCCATTCGTCAATTTTTAGCCGGAGCACTTTACATTATCTATCTCTTATTCACCAAGTCACCTTGGCCAAAAGGAAAACAATGGAAAACTATTGTGATTTTGGCTATATTGAATTTCACCCTGAGTAACGGACTCAGTACTGCCGGAGTAAAATACATCAGTAGTGGACTGGGCGCCATAATTGCCGCAATTTTCCCTATTTGGGTAGTGATTATTTCCTATTTTAGAGGAGAAAAAATTGCTAAATTGGCTGTAACGGGCGTTTTAATTTGTTTTAGTGGTGTATGTATCATCTTTTATGAATATCTAGCTGATTTCTTAAAACCGGACTTCCAACTCGGAATAATCCTTTCGGTTTTAGCAACGATTACCTGGGCTTTTGGAACATTATACACTAAGAAAAAAGCAGCTTCTTACAATCCGTATTTTAGTTTGGGATTCCAAATGTTCATTTCCAGCATTCTTTTATTTGCTTACAATGGTGCTACCGGAATTTCGGTAAGTTTAAGCAAAATTCCAATGGATACCTGGCTTGCAATTGCTTACCTAGTCGTAGTTGGTTCACTCATCACTTTTACTGTTTTCATTTATTCTTTACAACATCTTCCTCCGGAATTGAGTAGCCTATATGCTTATATGAATCCTGTTGTAGCCGTACTTTTGGGTTCAATTATCTTTGGGGAATCGCTAAGTATTTCGATAGCCATTGGTGGACTGGTAACCTTATTTGGCTTGTATTTGGTTAATAAATCCTTGCGCAAAAACCGAAAAAAAACAAACATTTTAATCAAATAAAGCTTCCTGATTTCCAATACAGTTTTTGTATTTTTGCAAAAAAAATTCATGAAATCTGTTTTATATAAATACCGAATCTTCATCGGTATCTTTTTTATTTTTTCAGTAGTTACACTTTCCCTTTTTTATGGAGCTTTAAAACCTAAAAAAACACTTCCTATTTACAATCCTGCCGATGTGAATCCGGAACTGGTGGACAGCACCGTGCAATATGTGAGCAAGTATCATACAATTGCTGATTTTTCATTTACCAATCAAAACGGTAAAACCATCACTCAAAAAGATTATGAAGGCAAAATTTATGTAGCTGATTTTTTCTTTACCACCTGTAGTTCAATTTGCCCAAAAATGACCAGCAATTTGGAAGAAGTCCAAAAAGCTATCCTCAACAATCCAAAAGTGATGTTGCTTTCCCATACTGTTTTTCCTGAAGTGGATACTGTCGAAGCCTTAAAAGCTTATGCCATAAAACACGGAGTGGATGACCGCAAATGGAATCTGGTTACCGGCGACAAAAAAGAAATTTACACTATGGCCCGAAAATCTTATCTGGCAGTCAAATTAGGTAAACCAAGCCAGTTGTACGATATGGTTCATACCGAAAACTTTGTATTGGTAGATAGTAAAAGAAGGGTTCGCGGATTTTACGATGGTACCAAACAAGAGGAAATCAAAAGACTTATCGAAGATATTGATTTCTTGTGTCATGAAAAACAATCCAATTAAATCACAAAACTGATAATAATCATTTCAGTTAATAATTTAATCTGTATTTTTGCAATCTTAATTCAATCTAAATAAGCCTTGCGTACCACTATACATTCATTAAAGAAAAGCGAAAAAGCCATTATCAAAGATTTTGATATCGACATTATTCCGTTAAAATTACTTGAAATGGGTTGCTTACCGGGCAACACAGTCGAATTACTTCAGATTGCTCCTTTTGGAGATCCATTATACCTTGATGTAAACGGATCTCATGTAGCTATTCGTGTAGAAACAGCCAAAGAAATCGAAGTAGAACTTATCTAAATGGCACTTTAATGATGCATCAAAATATCAACGTAGCTTTAATTGGAAATCCTAACGTAGGGAAAACATCTGTTTTTAATCAACTTACTGGATTAAATCAGCAAGTAGGAAACTATCCCGGTATCACGGTGGAGAAAAAGATTGGTTTTTGCAAATTAAATCATAACATTAAAGCTAACATTCTGGACTTACCGGGAACTTACAGCCTTAACGCCAGTTCTATTGACGAAAATGTTGTAATTGAAATGCTGCTTAACAAAAACGATAAGTTGTATCCTGATGTAGCCTTAGTAGTTACTGATGTGGAGAATTTAAAAAGAAACTTATTGCTTTTTACCCAAATAAAAGACCTTGAAATTCCGACGATTTTAGTAATTAACATGGCCGACCGTATGGAAAGCAAAGGAATTTCCTTGAACATTCCGTTTCTGGAAGAACAATTAAAAACTAAAATTGCCTTAATTAGTTCCCGAAAAGCACAGGGTATTGAGGAATTAAAAGAATTGATAATCACTTACAAATCCATCACAACCGAGCCTTGTTTAAATGCCTCAGTCATTGACAAGGAATATTTTGATAAATTACAAAAAGCTTTCCCAGATCAATTGTTATATAAACTTTGGTTGGTAATTACACAGGATGTGAACTTTCTAAATTTAGAAAGAAAGGAAATTAAAAGTACATTTACCAAATCGCACACCGAATTAAAGCGCTTACAACAAAAAGAAACCATAAAACGCTATCAGTTTATCAATGAAGTATTGAAAGAAGGATTAGCTGTTGATAAAAGCATTGCCAAAGATTTTCGTTCCAAATTGGACCGCGTTTTAACGCATAAATTTTGGGGATACATCATCTTTTTTGTGATATTATTTGTGATTTTCCAATCCATTTTCAATTGGTCTTCGGTTCCAATGGATTTTATCGACAGTACTTTTGCTTCATTAAGCGCAATGGCTGCCGAGGAACTTCCTGCGGGTATCTTAACCGATTTAATTTCGCAGGGAATCATACCGGGAATTGGAGGAATCCTGATTTTCATTCCTCAAATTGCCTTCTTATTCCTCTTTATTTCGATACTGGAAGAGAGTGGCTACATGAGCCGTGTGGTATTTATCATGGACAAAATCATGCGCCGTTTTGGTTTATCCGGAAAAAGCGTGGTTCCGTTAATTTCAGGTACTGCCTGTGCTATTCCGGCTATCATGGCTACCCGAAATATTGAAAGTTGGAAAGAACGTTTAATCACCATTCTGGTAACTCCATTCACCACCTGTTCAGCAAGGTTACCCGTTTATGCCATCATCATTGCTTTAGTAATTCCGGATAATCGCGTATTAGGCTTTTTAAATCTTCAAGGACTTACCTTAATGTTATTGTATCTTTTAGGCTTTGGAATGGCTATTTTATCGGCTTATATCCTCAACAAAGTAATGAAAAACAGTGGCAAAACATTTTTTGTGGTCGAAATGCCTAACTACAAGTTGCCTTTACTTAAAAACGTTGCCATCAATGTAGTTGAAAAAACCAAAGCTTTCATTTCAGGTGCTGGAAAAATAATTCTGGCCATTTCCATTATTCTATGGTTTTTAGCTTCATACGGACCAGGTGAAAAATTTAAAGATGCCGAAAAAATTATTGGTGCTAAAATTGAAAACCAAGGTATTTCAGAAACGGAATTAGACAATAAAGTAGCTGCTTTCAAATTAGAGAACTCCTACATAGGTATTATGGGAAAAAGCATCGAACCTGTAATTGCTCCACTAGGTTATGATTGGAAAATTGGGATTGCTATTATCAGTTCGTTTGCAGCTCGCGAAGTATTCGTAGGAACTCTGGCAACCATTTACAGTGTTGGTGGTTCAGATAACGAAACGACCATTAAAAACAAAATGGAATCAGAAGTACATCCTCAAACAGGAGCTAAAATTTTTAATCTTCCTACTGGAATTTCGTTACTTTTATTTTATGCCTTTGCAATGCAATGCGCCAGTACACTAGCCATTATCAAAAAAGAGACTAATAGCTGGAAATGGCCATTAGGACAGCTCATTTTTATGAGTGCTTTTGCGTACCTTACTGCTTTGATCGCCTATCAAATTTTAAAATAATAAGGATGTTTCAGGAAATCATAGCCTTTTTAATTCTTGGAATTGCTGTTGTTTATCTTTTTAAAAAGTTCTTTTTGAAGAAAAAGAAAAAAGATAAAAACTGCGGTGGCGGTGATTGTGGATGTCACTAAAAAAAATCAGAGAGCTATTTTCAGGCACATTCAGAAGTAATCTATCTTTTGAATAAAAATTAAAGAAAATGACCGATTTTAGATATCCATTATCGGTCATTTTTGCTTTTTGAGATTTTTCAAGATATAGTTTCGGCTAAAAAAC